>JAMQPJ010000507.1 GCA_023717585.1 Thermoanaerobaculia bacterium | reverse complement strand
CGTGGCGGGGAACGTAGTCGCGGGGAAGCCCGCGAGGCGCCGAGGCCGCTGGGCGGTGTCGGGAGCCTGTGCCCTCGGCCTCGTTCTCGGCGCCTCGGCCGCGCTCCTGCTCCGAAGCGCACCGCGCGCCACGCACGCGAGGGCGATCCGATTCACGATCCCTCCCCCTGAAAACGGCTCTTTCTTCAACCAGCTCGAATCCACGGGGATGGCTCTTTCGCCGGACGGATCGCAGCTTGCGTACATCGCAGTGGATTCGAAAGGGGGGCGGCGCGTCTGGCTCCGCGCTCTGTCCGGCTATGAGGCGCGGCCGCTCGCGGGCACAGAGGGGGCCTCGTCGGTGTTTTGGTCGTTCGATGGGTCGTCGATCGGATTCTTCGGCGAGGGCAAGCTGAAACGTCTCGACCTTTCGGGGGGTGCACCGTTCTCGATCTGCGAGGCCGGCGGGGGAGGCGGCAAGGCGGGAACCTGGGGGCGCGGCGGCGACATCCTCTTCGCCAGCGTGCAGGGTGACGCGATCTACCGCGTCCCCGCGTTCGGCGGCACCCCAGTCGTGGTCCTGAAGCCCGACTCTTCGGCAGGCGAGACGCGGGTGGTCTGGCCCTGGTTCCTGCCGGACGGCGAGAGGTTCCTCTTCTATGCCCGCATCGAGGGCGGAGGAAAAGTGATGCTGGCGGAGCCCGGGAAGTCCCCTCGTCTCGTGCTGTCGGTCGCCTCGATGGTGCAGTACACCGATCCCGGCTATCTCGTATTCGTGAAGGAGGGCAGTCTTCTCGCCCAGCGGTTCGACGCGCGGAACGGGAAGCTGTCGGGTGTCCCCTTCTCGATCGCCGACCACGTCCGGTACTTCATGTCGACGGCCTCCGGTTCGTTCGCGACGTCCCGCGGGGGCACGCTCGCATTCCAGCCGCAGGATGACGTCCATCGTCTCGTGTGGTTCGACCGCGCGGGCCGCGAGCTCGGAACGATCGGTGTGCCTGCCAAGCACCACGACGTCCGGATCTCTCGCGATCGCCGCCCGATCCTTTTCGATCGCGCCGTGAGCGACCTCGGCACCTTCGACGTCTGGTCGTACGACGTCGAACGAAACGTCGAGACGCGCGTGACGTCGTCGCCCGACAGCGAGTTCTCGCCAATCTGGCTCCCCGGTGGGAAGAGGGTTCTCTTCTCAGCCGTGCGGGGGTCGAATCCGCGTCTCGTGCGCCGGGATCTCGCGACGGGCCGCGAAGAAGCGTTGCTTCCGGAAGGCGGCTTTCAGGTCGTCGGCGACGTCTCGCCGGACGGCAGAACCCTCGTTTACTTCGAAAGGACCGGGAAGGGATCCTTCGAGATGTGGGAGTTCCCGCTCGAAAGCGGGGGAGTGCCGCACCGGCTAGTCGAGGGGACCTTTTTGGGTGGCTTCGTGGGTGCCGTCGCGCGGTTCTCCCCCGACGGCCGCTTCCTCGCGTTCATCTCCGGCGAGTCGGGGCAGCCCGAGGCCTACGTGATGCCGTTTCCGGGGCCCGGCGAAAAGACGCGCGTGTCGACACAGGGTGCGAGCGCCATACGCTGGAGCCCGGATGGGCGCGAGCTTCTCTACCTGGCCCGCGACCTGCGCCTGATGTCGGTGCCAGTCCGGACCTCCCCGTCGCTCCAGCTGGGTGCTCCGAGGCCACTCTTCCAGATCAAGGGGAGATCCGCCTGGCTGGGGTTCGAACTCTCGGCGGACGGAACGCGCCTCCTGGCCATTGAGCCGGAGTCTGTCGCGGACGAGCGTCCGCTGAGCGTCGTCGTGAGCTGGCCGGCGGACGCGCCGAAGTAAGGTCAGTCCGTTCCCTCGCGCCGGATCCGGCGGTACCAGAGTACGAGCGCGGCCGTAAAGACGACGCCGAAGACCACGAGGAGCCGCACGAGATCGGGGTCGGACGAGATCGGGGGTGCCGCGCCGGCGCGCCACTCGCAGTAGGTGCCGAGGACGAGCGTGCGGTCGCTCTGCAGGAGCACCCAGGCCGTCGCGAACAGCCAGCATGCGGCGATGACGAGGCGGTTCAGCGTCACGCGCCCCGCGCGTACGAGGGCGACGCCCGCCGCGTAGCCGGCGACGTTCGTCGCGAAGTAGAGCGTCATGAAGGCCGGGATGAAGAGCGGGTAGGCGAGGACGGAGTCCTCGTGCCACCACATGTGCGAGGTCTCGAAGCCGAAGTGCCGCACGAGGAGATGGACGGGCAGCCAGCTCGCGAAGACGCCGAAGAACAGGAGATTGCGGGCGAGCGTCCGCCAGACGGCTTCGCTCCTGCCCGTGGCCAGCTGCGCCCGCGCGGCGTCGGCGTGCAACCCGCCCAGGGCGAACGCGACCGGGATGTCGATCTGGACCATCGAGAGCTCCTTCTAGAAGCGGAAGCGCAGCTCGCCCGTGACCCGGCGCCGCAGGATGTCGCCGAAGACGTGCTGCTGGACGCGCGCGTCGGTCAGGTTCACCGCCCGGACCGCTACGGCAAGGCCGTTCGGGAACGTCCAGCCCGCGGCCGCGTTCCAGAGCGTGAACGGGGCCGTCGATCCGACGTACGGCTGCACGTCCGTCCAGAACGCCGACGCCGTGTAGTTCACGGAGGCGGACCCGAAGAAGGCCCCCGCTTGGACGCTGAGCCCCGCGTTGATCCGGTGCCGCGCCTGCAGGTTCACGGGGATCGTGGCCGCGCCCTCTTCGCTCACGTCGGGGTCCGCCTGCCACGAGTAGTTCGCGAAGGCCGTGAGCTCGCGCGTGACCTTCGCGTCGGCGGAGATCTCGAAGCCGCGGTCCACGATGCGCCCGAGGTTCCGGTAGCTGAACGTTTTCGGGAGGGCGATCTGGTCGAGCACGGACGGCGGCAGCGGCCAGCCGGGCGGAGGTGCGGCCGAGGTGTAGGACTCGACAGGCACGAAGAAGATGCGGTCGCGAGAGATGTTGTAGTACGCCGAGACGGTGACGGTGACGCGCCGCGCGAACGTGCCGGTGTAGCCGATCTCGAACGCGTTCATCGTCTCGGCGGCGACGTCGCTCGAGCCCGTCGCGAGGATCGGGAAGACGTACGGCCCCGTCGGAAGCGTCGCGAGGGCGAAGCTCGGGAAGTAGAGGAAGTTTTCGACGAGCGACGGCGCGATGAACGCGCGGTTCCAGCTCAGCCGGAAGGTGTGGTCCTTGTGGGGCTCGAAGATGAGGCCCGTGCGCGGCGAGAGGGCCCCGCCGTACGTGTCCGACCAGTCGAAGCGCGAGCCGATCCTCAGCCGCAGGGTCTCGGCGAGGAAGATCTCGTCCTCCGCAAAGACGCCGAGGTCGGTGCGCCCGTGGACGTCGGGCACGAGGCTCAGGTCGAAGTGGCTGTAGCGCGCGCTCGCGCCCCACGAGACGAGGTTCTTCTCGCCGAAGAGGTGGCGGTCGCCGGCCTCGGCCGCGACCGTCTGGTTCTTCATCGTGACCACGTCGGGCGAAAGGAAACCGACGTACTTCGCGTCGTGCAGCGTGACGTTCGCCGAGGCGTGGAAGTCGCGCTTCTTGTACTCGGCTCCGGCGTGGCCCTGGTAGAGGTCCTTGCTGTCGAAGGGCCCGAGGCCGGTAAGGATGGCGCCGTCGCTGGACGCGAAGCCCGCGCCGAGCTTCCACTTGCCCGCGTCCGCGCGGTCGAGGTCCAGGCGCAGGTCGATGCGGTACTGGTGCGTCCCGGTGTTGTCGTACGCGGGCAGCGGCGTGCCGTCGGGCAGCGCCGCGGGGCGCTCCCACGCGTCCTGCGTGAAATACGAGCCGCTGATCTTGTACGCTGCGGCGCCGGACGTGCCCGCGTGGATCACGCCGGCCTCGCGCGTGCCGAGAGTGCCTCCCCCGAGCTTGACCGACGTGCCGAGCATCTCGGCGGGGTCCTTCGTGAGAATGTTCACGACGCCGCCGAGCGCGTTCGCGCCCCACATCGCGGAGTCGGGCCCGCGGATGACCTCCACCTGCTTCACCTCGTCGAAGTTGATGGGCAGGAGGTCCCACAGGACCATGCCGAAGTAGTCCTGATACACGGTGCGCCCGTCGAGGAGCGCGAGCGTCGCGCGGGCGTTTCGCCCGGTGGCGAGGCGCGGCGTGAGGTTCACGTCGCGCGCGGAGGTTTGCGCGACGTTGAGGCCCGGCACCGGGCGCAGGAGATCGCCGTAGCTCTCGGCCGCGGACTTCTCGATCTCCGAGGCGGAGACGACCGTGACGGCGACGGGGGCGTCGCGCAGCTCCTCGGCGGTCTTGCTCGCGGTCACGACGATCGTCTCGGCGTACGTGCGCTCGGGCTTTCCGTCAGCGGTTGAAGCCGGCTTCGAGGTGGACGGCGCCGGCGGCGCGGGCGTCGGCACGGGCGCCGGCTCCTGCGCGAAGGCCACCGGCGCGAGCGCAAACGCGGCGGCTGCGAGCAAAACGAAAAGGCGCCGCGTCACGCGTCCACCGGGTCCGGGGGCGCGCCGGGGCCCGTGCGCCGGAGCGATTCCGGCAGGAACGTCTGCTTGTAGCCGGGAGGGAGCTTCGAGAGCTCCTCCGTGAGAGCGATGTGGAGCGATTCGGACGCGCGCGAGAGGAACGTGCCGCCGGAGAGGCGCTGGAGGATGTCGTAGACGATGCGGAGCGCGAGGAGAACGATCTCCTCGGAGAACCCCGCGAGCCCGAGCTTGCCCGAGAGCTCGATGCCGAGGAGCTTCATCGTCTCCGGCCCGAGGATGTCGCGCATGACGAGGCGCGGGAGCCGCGCGAGATCGGCGGGGCGCAGGTGCTTGAGCGGCAGTTCGCGCGGGACGTGATCGCCCAGGAGCTTCTCGACGAATTCCACGAGCGCGCGCGTGATCGCGACACCGTCGTCCGTGCGTCCCGCCTGGCGCGAGCGGATCGCCTTGTAGAGCATCTCTGCGCGCGCGAAGCGCGACGGTCCGCCGTCGCCGGGCTCGGGCTCGGGGAGGAGGCTCCGGTCGATCCCGAGGACGGCTCCCACGACGTTCCAGCAGTGGATGAAGGCGTCCTCCTGCGCGGGCGTGACCTCGGCGCCCATCGTCTTCAGGCCGCGCAGGACGACGTACGCGAACGTCTGGAGCGTGTAGGCCATGTCCTCCTGACAGATCGGATGGCCCCACTCGGGATCCCACCGGGCCTCGCCCCAGACCTTGCCCATGTCGTGGCC
>JAMQPJ010000472.1 GCA_023717585.1 Thermoanaerobaculia bacterium | reverse complement strand
ACCGCAAGCCGTTCGAGGTCGCCCTGCAGGTGTCCCTCGCCAATCTCGAGCGCGACCGCGCCCGCGCGCGCGAGGCCGACGAGAACGCGAAGCGCTACGAGGAGCTCGTCAAGAAGGACTACGTCACGAAGGAGCAGGCTTCGCAGACGATGTCCAACGCCGAGGCCCTGCGGGCCATCGTGAAGGCCGACGAAGGGGATGTCGCGAACGCGCGGCTGAACCTCTCGTATTGCTCGATCACGGCGCCCACGCCGGGCCGCACGGGCTCGCTCCTCGTGAACGTCGGCAACCTCGTGAAGGCGAACGACGACAAGGCCCTCGTCGTCATCAACCAGGTCGAGCCCGTCTTCGTCACGTTCGCGGTGCCCGAGGGCGCCCTCGCCGACGTGAAGAAACGCTCCGCGTCCGGGAAGCTGACCGTCCTCGCGACACCGAATGGCCCGGGCGCTTCGGCCTCCACGGGCGAGCTGACCTTCATCGACAACGCGGTCGACACGACGACCGGGACGATCAACCTGAAGGCCACGTTCCCGAACCGGGATCACGCCCTGTGGCCGGGCCAGTTCGCGAACGTCTCGCTGCGCCTCGCGAACGAGGCGGGCGCCCTCGTCGTCCCCACGGAGGCCGTCCAGACGGGCCAGGCCGGCACCTTCGTCTACGTCATCGGGCCCGACGACACGGTCGCCGTGCGGCCCGTCGCCGTGCGCCGCACGTATCGCGAGTGGTCCGTCCTCGCGAAGGGCGTCGCCGCGGGGGAACGCGTCGTGACCGACGGCCACCTGCGTCTCGCCCCGGGCGTGAAAGTCGAAATCCGGGGGCGCGGATGAATATCTCCGAGATCTTCATCCGTCGCCCGGTCGCGACGACGCTCGTGATGCTCGCGATCCTGTTCTTCGGGATCGTGGGCTACCGGCTCCTCCCCGTCTCCGACCTGCCGAGCGTGGACTTCCCCACCATCCAGGTCACGGCCGCCCTGCCCGGCGCCAGCCCGGAGACGATGGCCTCCGCCGTCGCGACGCCGCTCGAGCGCCAGTTCACGACGATCGCAGGCCTCGACGCCATGAACTCGACGAGCATCCTCGGCGTCACGCAGATCAGCCTGCAGTTCAACCTGAGCCGCAGCCTCGACGCCGCCGCGCAGGACGTGCAGGCCGCGATCGGGGCGGCCTCGCGGCAGCTGCCGCCCGGAATGCCGAGCCCGCCCACGTACCAGAAGGTGAACCCGGCCGACCAGCCGGTCCTCTACATCGCTCTGACCGGACCGACGCTGACGCTCTCGGACCTCGACGAGTACGCCGAGACCCTGATCGCCCAGCGCATTTCGACCGTCTCGGGAGTCGCGCAGGTCCAGGTCTTCGGGGCGCAGAAGTACGCCGTGCGGGTCCAGCTCGACCCGCACGCCCTCGCCTCGCGCGGCATCGGCATCGACGAGGCCGCCTCCGCGGTCGCCGCCGCGAACGTGAACCTGCCCACGGGCACGCTCTGGGGGGCGAACACGGCCTTCACCGTCCTCGCGACCGGCCAGCTCACGGAGGCGTCCGCGTACGGGCCGCTCATCGTGGCGTACCGCAACGGCTCGCCCGTGCGCGTAAAGGACATCGGACGCGCGATCGACAGCGTGGAGAACGACAAGACGGCCTCCTGGTTCTACACGAAGGCGGGCGGCAACCGCGCGATCGTCCTCGCCGTCCAGAAGCAGCCGGGCGAGAACACCGTGGAGGTCGTCTCGAACATCAGGCGCCTCATCCCCGTGTTCGAGTCGCAGCTCCCGGGCTCGGCGAAGCTCAGCGTCATCTACGACCGCTCGCAGTCCATCCGCGCCTCGGTCGCGGACGTGAAGTTCACGCTCTGGCTCACGCTCGCGCTCGTCGTCCTCGTCATCTTCCTGTTCCTGAGGAACCTCTCGGCCACCGTCATCCCGTCCCTCGCGCTCCCGCTCTCCATCGCGGGCACGTTCGCGGCGATGTACGTCCTCGGGTACAGCATGAACAACCTGTCCCTCATGGCGCTCACGCTTTCCGTCGGGTTCGTCGTCGACGACGCGATCGTCGTCCTCGAGAACATCGTCCGGCACATCGAGAAGGGCGAAGAGCCGTTCGAGGCGGCTCTCAAGGGCACGAAGGAGATCGGATTCACGATCGTTTCCATGACGCTCTCGCTGGCGGCCGTCTTCATCCCGCTCCTCTTCATGGGCGGCATCGTGGGCCGCCTATTCCGCGAGTTCGCCGTGACGATCGCCGTCTCGATCCTCGTGTCGGGATTCGTCTCCCTGTCGCTGACGCCGATGCTCTGCGCGCGTTACCTGGGGGGACACGACGCGGGCAGGAAGCACGGCCGCCTCTACCAGGCGTTCGAGGGCGCCTTCGACGCCTCCCTGCGCTTCTACGAGCGCGGGCTCCGGTGGGTCCTCGCGCACGAGAGGCTCACGCTGGTGTTCTCGGCGCTCGTCCTCGCCGGCACCGCGGGCCTTTTCGTCGTCATTCCGAAGGGGTTCCTCCCGAGCGACGACATCGGCCAGATCTTCGCCCCCACGAAGGCGGCGCAGGGCATTTCATTCGAGTCGATGGTGGAGCACCAGAAGAAACTCGCCGCGATCGTGAACGAGGATCCGGACGTCGAGAGCTTCATGTCGAGCGCCGGCAACCGCGGCAACAACGCGAGCGGCGGCAACACGGGGACGATCTTCATGAGGCTCAGGCCCCGCGGCGAGAGAAAATCCACGGTCGACCAGATCATCCAGCGCCTCCGGCCGAAGCTGCTGCAGGTGCCGGGCATCCTCGCGTTCCCGCAGAACCCGCCGCCCATCCGCCTCGGCGGCCAGCTCACGCAGGCGCAGTACCAGTTCACGATGCAGGCTTCCGACACGAAGGATCTCTACGCCCGCGCGCCCGAGATGGAGAAGAAGATGCGCGGCGTCCGCGGCCTGGCGGACGTCGTGAGCGACCTGCAGCTCGCGAACCCGACCGCCTACCTCACGATCGACCGCGACCGCGCCGCGTCGCTCGGGATCTCGCCGGAGAAGATCGAGACGGCGCTCTACACGGCGTACGGCTCGCGGCAGGTCTCGACGATCTTCTCGCCCAACAACGAGTATCAGGTGATCATGGAGCTCCTCCCGCAGTACCAGCGCGACCCCTCCGCCCTCCAGGCGCTCTACGTGAGGGGCCTCAAGGGCGATCTCGCGCCGCTCGCGGCGGTGACCCGGTTCGAGCAGACGGTGGGGCCGCTGGCCGTGAATCACGCCGGACAGCTTCCGTCGGTCACCGTGTCCTTCAACCTGCAGCCCGGCGTCTCGCTGGGCGAGGCCGTCACCGAGATCAACAGGATCGCGCGCGAGACGCTTCCCGCCAGCGTCACGACCGTCTTCCAGGGCACGGCCCAGGCCTTTCAGGCCTCGCAAAAGGGCCTCGGCCTCCTCCTTCTCATCGCGATCCTCGTCATCTACGGCGTCCTCGGCATCCTCTACGAGGATTTCCTGCACCCGATCACGATTCTCTCGGCTCTCCCCTTCGCGGGGTTCGGCGCCCTCGTCACGCTCCTCCTGTTCCGGACGGAGCTTTCGATCTACGCCTTCGTCGGCGTCATCCTGCTCGTCGGGCTCGTCAAGAAGAACGGCATCATGATGGTGGACTTCGCCGTCGAGGCGCGCCGCGCGGGCAAGTGCGCCGAGGAGGCGATCCTCGAGGCCTGCGTCGTCCGCTTCCGGCCCATCATGATGACGACGATGGCGGCGCTCATGGGCACGCTTCCGATCGCGCTCGGCCTCGGCGCCGGCGCCGAGTCGCGCCGTCCCCTCGGCCTCGCCGTCGTCGGCGGGCTGCTGTTCTCGCAGATGATCACGCTCTACGTCACGCCGGTCTTCTACGTCACCATGGACCGGCTGGGTGCGCGGATCGGGCGCCGGAGGCGCCAGCGCGCCGCGGGCGGCTCCTACGAGGCGGCGAGCAGCCGCGCGACGACGTCCGCCGCGCTGTAGGTCGCCGCGCCCGGCGCGAGAAAGCGCGCGGTGTCGGCGACGTCGTCACCCGACGTGACGAGCGTCTTCTCGCCGATCCCCCCGGCCCGCGTCTGCGGGAGCCCGATGTCCGCCATGAGCGCGTTGCAGAGGCACTTGCGGCCCTGCGCGTTCTCTACCGTCCCTCCCTTGGCGATGTACTGGGCGACGGGCTCGGACGCGCAGCGGTAC
>JAMQPJ010000460.1 GCA_023717585.1 Thermoanaerobaculia bacterium | reverse complement strand
TCATCGCGGCGGGTCTCGCCGAGGTGCCGTTTCGTGCGTCCCGGAAGGCGCCCGGCCCGACGATCGCGAAAGACGGCGCTTCGGTAGACGGGAGCTGGGGCGTCGAGATGGGCGACGGAAAGAGCGTCGAGAAGCTGACAGGGGTCTTCCGGCAGAAGGGTGCCGCCGTGGCGGGGACGTTTCTCTCGACGACCGGCGACTACGGTGCCCTTCACGGCAGGTTCGACGGGGAACGGCTCGTCCTGTCGGTTTTCGACGGCGTGCATGTCTACCGCTTCGACGCCGAGCTGCTGCCGGACGGCACGCTCGCGGGGGAATACCGGTCGCGCACGAATCCGCCCGTCTCCTGGCGCGGGAAGCGGCTCGACGCGGCCGCCGCGGCCACGTTCCTGCCAGGCTCCTTCGAGATCGTGAAGCCGAAGGATCCGTCCGCGCCGTACGCCGTGTCGTTTCCCGATGCCGAGGGGCGGGTCGTGTCGACGTCGGACGAGCGCTTCGCCGGGAAGCCCATGCTCGTCGCGTTCATGGGGACGTGGTGCCCGAACTGTGCCGACGAGGCCCCGCTCCTGCGGGAGCTCGAGGAGAAATACGGGCCGCGGGGCCTCGAGATCGTCTCGCTCTCGTTCGAATACACGGACGACGTGGAGCGAAACCGCCGGCAGGTGAAGAGGTTCATCGAGCGCTTCGGAACGAGGCATCCGATCCTCCTCGCGGGCACGACGAAAGGAGCACCCGCCTCGCCCGCGATCCTTCCGCTGGAGGGGTGGGAGGGCTATCCGACGACGCTCTTCCTCGACCGCTCTCACCGCATCGTGAAGATCCACTCCGGCTTCGACGGCCCGGCGACGGGCGAGCGGTTCACGAACCTGAAGAAGGAGATCCAGGCCGCGGTCGAGATGCTGCTGAAGGAGACGAATTAGCCGATCCGGCCCGCGCGGAGGATGAGCGGCCACGAGATCGACTTCTCGGCCGCCGGGTCGCCCCAGACGGCGGCGAGCTCGGGCGCGAGAGCGGCGAGCGGGTTCTCGTGGTTCGCTCTCTGAAACGCCTTGACCGCGGACCAGGTGGAAAGGTAGCCGAGCGTCCGTTCCAGGTCCCACGAGGCCGTCATTGGGACAGGTTGAATGGGGATTTCTTCGAATGGAAAGACGAGATCGGCGTAGTGGCGGGCGACGAGCGCCCGTTCGGGCGGCCAGTACGGCTCGACGCGGGCGTGAAAGCGGCGAACGACCGTGCCCGCATGTCCTTCCACCTCGAAGAGATCGTAGGCCCAGACCGCGACTGCGCCTCCCGGCGCGAGGACCCTGCTCACCTCATCGAAGAATCTTTCATGATCGAACCAGTGCACGGCTTGCCCGGCGGTCACGAGGTCGGCCCAGCCGTCCGAAAGACCCGAGCTCTCCGCCGGTGCGACGCGGTACGTGACGCGCGGGTGCGGCGTCGCGTGGGCGATCTGGTCCGCGCTCGCGTCCGTCGCGACGACTTCGGTAAAGTGCGCGGCGAGTCCGACGGCCGCCTGTCCGTTTCCCGTCCCCGCGTCCCAACAGCGTTCCCGCCGGGTCGTCAGGGACGAAACCGCCGAAAACAGGGACGGAGGGTACGTGGGCCGGTACCGGGCGTAGTCCCCGGAGTGACCGGAAAAATGGTCCTTGAAGCGAAACGGAGAGGACATTGAGACGTATTATCAGCAAACGAAAAATACCGCCGCGATCGGCCGCGGCACACGATGGAGGCCCCATGAATCGCGACCCCGACCTCTCGCGCCGCGACGTCCTCTCTCTCGGCTCGGCGGCTCTCGCCGCGACCCTTCTCCCGGACGTGCTCTTTGGCGCGGCTCCCGGAACCGGCGCGACGGAAGGAGTCGGGTACTTCGGGCGATTCGGCGTGACCGAGAAGATGATCCGCGAGGCGCTCGGCGT
>JAMQPJ010000451.1 GCA_023717585.1 Thermoanaerobaculia bacterium | reverse complement strand
TCGCCGAGCTTGAGGAACATCGTGCGCCGGTTCCAGTCGCCCCGTGTGACCTCGCGGGCGCTGGCGAGGTCGACCGCGTACTGCCGCTCGAGAGCGCCCGCGACAGGAGCGTCGAGCGTGACGATGTTGCATTCGGCGTTGAAATGGAACGAACGGAAGTCCATGTTCGTCGACCCGATCATCGAGGCCCATCCGTCGACGACGACCGTCTTCGCGTGGAGGATCGAGGCGTCGTACTCGAAGATCCGCACGCCGCGTTCGAGCAGATACCGGAAGACACCGTGTCCCGCGTGCCTCACGACCGGCACGTCACTCGTCCCGGGCAGGAGGAGCCGGACGTCGACGCCGCGCGCGGCGGCCCGGGCGAGGAGCGGCAGCGCGCCCTTGCGCGGGGCGAAGTACGCGTTCGTGAGCCAGAACGTCCGGCGTGCCGCGGCGCCCATGGCCGCGAGGACGCTGGCGGTCTCTTCGTGCCCGCGGCCGGGGCTCGAATCGAGGACGAGAATCGACGCTCCCGCCGGAGCCGGAGCGCCGTCGGGCGAGAGCTCGAGGGGCGGAATCTCGAACGGCGTCCCGCCGGCGCGGTCCCAGCCCTCCTGGAACACGACGGCCATCTCCCATGCGGCCGGTCCCTCGAGCCGCGCGTGCGTGTCGCGCCACACGCGCCCGCCGCGGCCCTTCAGCGACGAGCCGTACTCGTCCCCGATGTTCATGCCGCCCGTGAACGCGACGCGGCGGTCCGCGACGAGGATCTTGCGGTGGTCGCGGTAGGGCTGGTACCAGAGGAAGGGGAGAAGCGGGTGGTAGAGGCGCACCTCGATGAGCCTTTCCTCCATCTGCCGCCAGAACCGGGGCCGCGTGTCGCTGGAGCCGAACGCGTCCGCGAGGACGCGCACGACGACCCCGCGCCGGGCGGCCGCCGCGAGAACGTCCACGAAGGCGCGCCCTGCGGCGTCGTCCTTGAGGATGTACGCCTCGAGCAGGACTTCGCGCTCGGCGGCGGCGATCGCGGCGCACATCGCGGCGAACGCGGGCGGACCCTCGAAAAAGACCGTCACGTCGTTGCCACGGTGGATCGGCGCCGCGTCGATGCGCCGGAGAAGCACCTCGAACTCCGGGTCCTTCACGCCGTCGCGGAGAGGCTCCGCGAGGCGCCACACGCGCGTCGGGCCGAGAGCGCGGGGCAGCACTCGGAACGCCATCGGACGCAATACCGGCCTGAGAAATCGCGGCGTCCTCCGCGGACGCGCCCTCTTCGAACCCGGTGAGAACACCGATACTCCCGCTGCGCTAGCATCGCACGATGTCTGTCGGCGACGGTCGCTCCGTTCTCCACGGCGAGATCTTCGAGCAACCCGCGGCCGTCGCGCACCTCCTCGAGCGCGAGAGGCGTCACGTGGCCGTGCTCTCGGCGGGCTGGCGCCGGGCGAACGTTCCGTTCGTCCTCGTCGCGGCGCGCGGCACGTCGGACAACGCGGCGCGGTACGCGAAGTACGCCTTCGGGCTCGCGTCGCGCCTCCCGGTCGCCCTGGCGGCGCCTTCCCTCATCACGCTCTACGGCGTGCCGCCGCGCCTCAGGGGCGCGCTCGTGATCGGGATCTCGCAGTCCGGCCGCTCGCCGGACATCGTCGAGACGATCGCCGCCGCCCGCAGCGCCGGCTCCCCGACGCTCGCCATCGTGAACGATCCGGAGAGCCCTCTCGCCCGCGCGGCCGCCGAAGTCCTGCCTCTCCATGCGGGAGTGGAGCGGAGTGTCGCGGCGACGAAGACGTACACGACGGCGCTCGCGGCGATCGCCCTCCTCGTACTGTCGTTCGCGCGCCGGAGGAAGGAGCTCGACGCGCTCCTCGCGATGCCGGACGCGATGGGACGGGCGCTCCGGTCCGAGGCGGCCGCGCACCGGGCGGCGCGCGTGCTGGAGCGGGCGGACCGTGCGGTCGTCCTCGCGCGCGGCCTGCACTACGCGACGGCGTTCGAGATCGCCCTGAAGCTGAAAGAGCTCGCGCTGCTTCTTGCCGAGCCTTTTTCGGCGGCCGACTTCCAGCACGGGCCCATCGCCATGGCCGAGAAGGACCTCCCGGTCATCCTCGTGTCGCCGCCCGCGACGCGCCCGGAGGCCGAGATGCGCGCGGTCGCCCGCGACCTCGCGCGGCGCGGCAGCCCCGTCATCCGCATCGGGCCGCGGGGGAACGGCGCGATTCCGTCTCCCGCCGTGCCCGAGTTTCTCGCGCCTCTCGTCTCCGTGATTCCCGGCCAGCGTCTCGCCTACCACGCCGCGCTCGCCCGGGGCTTCGACCCCGACCGGCCGCGCGGCATCCGCAAGGTGACGGAAACGCGCTGACCTTCGGCCGCCTCCTCTGCTAGTGTTCGCGCATGCAAAAGACGACATGCCTGAAGTTCGCCGCGGCGCTCGGCGCGGCTCTTTCGCTCGGCGCGGCTCTTTCGCTAGGCGCG
>JAMQPJ010000447.1 GCA_023717585.1 Thermoanaerobaculia bacterium | reverse complement strand
TCGGCGCGGGCGGAAGGGATGAGGGATGCGAGCAGTGCGATGGAAAGGACTCTTCCGAGCATTGAGCTCCTCCGAAGTCGCGGGCCGTTCGGGTCTCGGGCCGGCTCGCGTCCCTTCCCTCAGAGCGGGCCCGGCCGACTTTGGTTCCCGTCGGAGAGCCGTCGAAAAGAGTTCCGGAAGGTAATCCCCCTAGTAGTTCCAGCTCTTCAGATCCGCTCCGGCCGGTGCCGTCTTCCTGATGCGCTCGACGATGCGCGGCAGGAACATCTGGTGGTAGCGCAGGCGTGAGATCGCGTTCGGGCGGGTGTGGTCGCCGTTCCAGCAGTGCTCGGCGCGCGGCTCGTAGTCCACGGTGCCGCCGTAGTGCGGGTTCTTCGTGCCTTTGAGGAACTCCTCGGCGAGGACGACCGCGTTGTTCAGGTAGTAGTTGTCCGCCTCGCCCACGAAGATGTGGAGCTTGCCCTCGAGCTTCTTCCCGAGCCCCTTGTCCCAGTCGCGCTTCAGGATGTGCGTGAGGTCGTAGCGCTCCTTCCAGTACGCCGCGACGTCCTTGTCGATGACTCCGGTCCTCTTGTCCCAGATGGGCTTCGGATGGCCGTCGGCGCCGACGGGCGAGTAGACAGCCTGCCAGATGTCCCACTGCTCGCCCGAGCGGCCCTTCGTCCCGAGGACGAGCTCGAGCCGGCTCGTGTCCTCCACCGTCGCGGAGATCGTCCCGAACGCATCACGCTGGGCCGGGCGGGGGACTCTTTTCCAAGGGGCAGCGGGGAAGTACGCGTTTTCGTCCTTGTAGATGTCGATAACCGTGTACGCCCGGAAGTCGATCGGGTCGGGACAGGCCACGTACGCGCCGTTGTAATCGTCGGGATAGAAGATCTGGACGGCCATCGCCTCCCAGCCTCCCGTCGAGCCGCCGTAGGCGAAGCGTGCCCAGCCGGCTCCGAGCGCGCGGTACTTCTTCTCGAGGTACGGGATGAGCTCGTATTCGATCGCGTCGCCGTAAGGGCCGAGGTTCGCGGAGTTCACGGCGTACGAGTCGTCGTAATAGGGATTCGCGTGCTGGATCTCGACGACGATCGCGCGCGGGAAGCCGGGCGAAGTCCAGTCCTTGTAGAGCTGATGCGCCTCTGCCTGCTGGATCCGGTTGTACCCGGCGAGCCGGAAGCGCTCGCTGAAGTCGGGCTTGAGGTTCGGGTCTGGCGGCTCCTCGCGGAAGCCCTCGAACGTCTCCGAGAAGTGGCCGTGGAAGATGACGAAGGGATAACGGGCGTGCGGGTGCTCGTCGAAGCCGAGCGGAAGGAGGACGTGCGCGCCCAGGAACATGTCCCGCCCCCAGAACTTCGAAAGGCGCTCGCTCCTGATGCGCTCGTGCCGGACCCACTTCGTGGTGGCCGGATCGCGAATGGGCGGGATGACCTTGTCGAGCGAGATCGGGATCGTCACGGGCCGGGAGGGATCGATGTCGATCTTCTTCGGGGTGCTGTACAGGTTTCCGGGCGCGACGTTCCAGTGCTGGCCCTCACCGCGGTCCATCGGCAACTTCACCGTGTGGCCGTCCGCGCGGTGAAAGGTCTCGTATTTGTGGAGGACGGCCTGCACGAAATAGGTTCCCTTTGGAATGCCGGCCAGGCTCTCCAGCGGGTAGCCGAGAACGGTCGCGTCGAAAACCGCGTCTATCCCGGGAGGAAGTCCGTCTACGTCGATGCCGAAGATCTGCTGTGTCTTCAGGCCGATGTTGATCTGTTTTCGCGGCTCTTCCGACGCGTCGGTCGACACCATGAGCAGGACGCGGCCGTCGACCGGTGTCGCGCTCGTCTCCTTCGGAAAGGAGACGGAGATGCGGAGCGGGCTGGGCGCAGGGTCGGCAGGCGGCGCGGCAGCTGCGAATCCTGCGGTCGAGAGAAGAAAGGCGGAAAGCGAGGCGAGCCCGGGTCGAGTCATGAAACCTCCGTCGATGTGCGCGGAAGGTTACCGCGCCGACGGAGGAGAGCCACCCGGGTCGCCCGGGTCCGTCTCCTTTGCCCTTACTGCTTTTCGACGCGGAAGGCGAGCGTCTTCCGGACGGCGCCATCGAGGGAGAGCTCGACGAGGTACGTGCCGGCCGACCAGCCCTTCGGCGGCCTTGGGCAGGAAAAGGCGCCCATGTACTCGCCCTTCGCCGAGAAGGTCGACTCGCCTTCGTTGAGCTTGGTTTTCGCCTCGAGACCCTCCACCTTCTCCGCGAACCAGACCGCCTTCAACTTCGTCCCCTGCGCCGCGTCGGCGATCTGATAGACGGCGAAGATCCTCGGGAAATCCGACGAGAAGACCGTCTTCTCGTTTCGCGAGTACTTGTCGGTCGTGACCATGGCGAGCTTGAGATGCGGTCCTGCGGCGCGGGCTGCCGTTTCCTCGGATGCGGACAGCCCGGACATCCAGAGAGCCGTCGTCAGCAGCAAGAGAGCGATGGGCTTCATGACTTTCTCCTTCCCGGCCCCTTTCAAAGGTGCCGTGACACGAGGAGAAACAGCCAGATTCAGGTGCATTACGGGCGGGCCGGTCCCGGAGAGCCGAAGGGCGTGTGGATCTCGTAACATACAGAGATGGACGGACTTCGACGCCAACGGAGACTGGCTCGAGCGGCGCACCGGATCGCCCCGCGCGCGGGCCGGTCCTGATCGTGGCCGACCTCCTCGATCTTCTCGAGAAGACGAGCCGGACGTTCGCCCTCTCGATTCCGCCGCTGCCGGAGCCGACCCGCCGGGAGGTCACGGTGGCATATCTTCTGTTCCGGATCGCGGACACGCTCGAGGATGCGGCGCACCTTTCGCCGGAGGCGCGAATCCGGGCGCTTCGCGACTTCATCGGCCTGCTCCGCAATCCCCTGCCCGACGAGGCGTCGCGGCTCTCTGGGGAATGGGCGGGCGCCGGGCTGGCCACCAACCCGGGATACCAGGAGCTCCTCGGAGAGATCCCGCTCGTCCTGGACGCCTTCGGTGCTCTTTCGCCGGGTGCGATCGAAGCGATCCGGGGTCCGGTCGTTCAGTCGGCCGACGGCATGGCAGGCTTCGTCGCGCGCACGCGTGACGGGCGGCTCTCGCTCCAGACTCTCGACGACCTGAAAGCCTATTGCTACGTCGTGGCGGGCCTGGTGGGGGAGATGCTCACGGAGCTGTTTCTGCTCGATCGTCCGCAGCTCACGGCCGTTGCGCCGGACCTCCGGAAGCGCGCCTCCTCGTTCGGAGAAGCGCTGCAGCTCGTCAATATCCTCAAGGACGCGTCCGGGGACGCCGCCGAGGGGCGCTCCTACCTGCCGGCAAGCGTCCCTGCCAGAGAGGTCTTCGCCCTTGCGCGGCGCGACCTTGGTGCGGCGGGGGAGTACATCGAAGCGCTCGAGCGGGTCCGGGCCCCGCGCGGCATCCTGGAGTTCACGGTCCTGCCCGTGGAGCTGGCCTGGGCGACGCTCGACCGGATCGAACGAGAGGGCCCGGGGGCGAAGGTGAGCCGGCATGAGGTTTTTTCCCTGGTCCGGAGGGTCCGGGAGGCGCTCGACGCGGGGGATTCCGTCGCCGCCCTCTGCCGGCTCCACTGACGAAAAAGGTCTTCCGCTTGACAGCCCCCCGTGGGGTCTATATTCTTCAACGGTTTCCCCGGGGACCGGCTCGGCTTGAAACCCGTGTCGCGCCCGGAGAACGGCCGCTCGGCGGCTGATTTTGCACCGTTCAACCATCGTTTCTCTCAATTTCGTTCGGTTCACCGGGTCATCCCATCGCTCGTTTCACGTCCGAAGGAGTCTCGAAAGTCCCATGCCGACGATCAGCCAGCTCGTGAGGAAGGGGCGCGACGCCGTCCGTTACAAGACGAAGTCGCCCGCTCTCCAGTCCTGCCCGCAGCGCCGGGGCGTCTGCACCCAGGTCAAGACGACGACCCCGAAAAAACCGAACTCGGCGCTCCGCAAGATCGCCCGTGTGCGCCTCACGAACGGGATCGAGGTCACGACCTACATCCCGGGCATCGGCCACAATCTCCAGGAGCACTCGATCGTCATGATCCGGGGAGGCCGCGTGAAGGACCTTCCGGGCGTCCGCTACCACATCATCCGCGGCACCCTCGACGCGGTTGGCGTCGCGAACCGCAAGCAGAGCCGCTCCAAGTACGGGGCGAAGCGTCCCAAGGCGTAAGAGATCATGCCGCGTCGCCGCGAAGTCCCCAAGCGCGAGGTCCTGCCGGACCCCATCTACCAGTCGCAGCTCGTGACGAAGTTCATCAACTGCGTCATGGAGCGCGGGAAGAAGTCTACGGCCGAGTCGATCTTCTACGGCGCGATGAAGCAGATCGAGCAGAAGACGTCCGACGACCCGCTCAAGACCTTCAAGAAGGCGGTCGAGAACGTGAAGCCGGTCCTCGAGGTCAAGTCCCGCCGCGTCGGCGGCTCGACCTACCAGGTTCCCGTCGAGGTGAAGCCGAACCGCCGCACCTCGCTCTCGATCCGATGGCTGATCACCTACTCGCAGTCCCGCGGCGAGAAGACGATGCGCGACAAGCTGGCCGGCGAGCTCCTGGACGCCGCCAACAATCGTGGAAACAGCGTGAAGAAGAAGGAGGACACCCACAAGATGGCCGAGGCCAACAAGGCCTTCGCCCACTACCGCTGGTAAGCCTGCACCCAGGTCCTCCGGGAGGAGGGAAACCGGCCGGCCCAGAGGGTCCGGACAGGTCCCGCCGGAATTCCCGGACCACGCCCCACAGCGTGCGGAACCTCAGGAGCTGAAGCCGGGGAATTCGCCCCGGACGCCCCGCCGAAGCGCCGACACCGGCGCGACGGGCGGCGCGGCCCGAAAGGTTCGACGGCGCAGACGCACCCGGATCGGGATGGACTCGATATGCCGAGAATTGATCCCCTCGAAATGTGCCGAAACATCGGCATCATGGCCCACATCGACGCCGGTAAAACGACGACGACGGAGCGCGTTCTCTATTACACCGGGGTCAACTACAAGATGGGCGAGGTCCACGACGGGACCGCGACGATGGACTGGATGGTCCAGGAGCAGGAGCGGGGAATCACGATCACTTCCGCCGCGACGACGTGCTTCTGGAAGATCCCGACGGGGGAGCTGTTTCGCATCAACATCAT
>JAMQPJ010000402.1 GCA_023717585.1 Thermoanaerobaculia bacterium | reverse complement strand
GGGGAACCGATCTCCTCCTCGCCCTCGGCGACGAGGACGAGGTTCACGGGGAGCTTCACTCCCGCGCCCCTGAATGCGTGGAGGGCCGCGAGGAACGCGGACTCGGGGCCCTTCTGGTTGACGGCGCCGCGGCCCATGAGGACCTTGCCGAAGCCCGGCTTGTCGGCGAGGCGTGCCTCGAAGGGCGGCGACGACCATTCGGCGGGGTCCGCTTGCTTCACGTCGTACATGAAGTAGACGCCGACGGTGCGCGCCGCGCCCGCGTCGAGCGTCGCGAAGACGCCCGGGTGGCCGGACGTCGGCATCTTCGTCGCCTGCTGGAAGCCGGCGTCCTTCGCGAGCGCCATCATCTGCGCGCAGCCGTTCTCCATGCCGCGGTTCTCTGCGGCGATGGAAGGGTTCCTGACCCAGTCCTGCAGGCGCGCCACGGCCTCGCCGTGGCGTTTCTCGATCTCGGCGTAGACCTTCGCGCGGTCGTCGGCTGCGAACGCGAAGCGGGGGAGGGAAGAAACGGCAGCCGTCGCGGCGGCCGCACCGAGGAGATCTCGTCTGTTCATTGGCATGGCGGGGAGTCTAGCGCCGCCCGGTATGGTGAAGCCGCGGACGGTGACTAGTTACGCGGACGGCGTCTTCCGGAGGACCTGGATCCGGTTTTCGACCGCCATCACGCCGAACACGCCCCGCGCGTCGAGAGCTGCCTTTGCCCGGTCCACGTCGTTGTCTACTAAACCGTAGAGAGTGACGCGTCCCCGTTTGACGACGACGTGGATCGCATAGTTTCCGAGCGGCTCGAGACCGAACGCCTGCCCGAACGCGCGCCCAGTGCCCCCGGGACGCCGCGCAAGGGCGGCCACGGGCGTTCCGTACTTCGCGAGGAAGTTGTCCCGGTAGATCGTGAGGAAGACGGCGCGGCGGAGCCGGTCGTCCTCGAGCGAGACCGGGAGGATCTGGATCGAATTGACGACGCGGGCGACTCCGGGGACGGCCTCGACTCTCTTCTCGGCCTCGTCCTTGAGAGTGGCCCGATAGACGTCGCCGCCGAGCATGACGGTGTCTCCTTCGACCTCGAACGAGATGAGGTCGAACGGCCCATAGCGGGCCGAGTTGAGGATCGCGGCCTCCACCTTCTCCGCAAGGCCCGCCTCGACGGTAGGCGCTTGTTTCGCGGCGAGAGGTCCGGCAAGCAGGAGCGCCGCAAGGGGCAGGAGCATTCTCCCGAATCGGGTATGTCTCATGTTCGTGTCCTTTCTCTTTCGTATTCTGCGCGGGCACGATCCGGGTCGGCCGGGATCTGGCGGCCGCCGACCGGGGAGTTGCAGGACGCGTACCAGCGCCGAATACCGTTATCGAGGACACCCCGTGACCTTCGTCACATCCGAGGCGTCTACCCTATTCCCGGCTTCTCCACGTGATGTGCCGGACGGGATAGGAACGAAAGCGCCCGTCGCGCGTGAAGAAGACGGCGGTCAGCTCGCGCGCGCGATGGGATCGAAGGACCGCCCGAATAGACCCCGATCGCCCGCGAACCGAGACAAGGCATGACGCGGACGTGCGCCTTAGGTCAAGGTGTCTTCGTCGAGTCGAA
>JAMQPJ010000371.1 GCA_023717585.1 Thermoanaerobaculia bacterium | reverse complement strand
CGCGCGGGTCGCCGCGGAAGATCTCGATCGTGAAACGCAGGACCGCGTAGCCGAAGAGATAGCGCACGAAAGTCTCCCCGGAGTACCGGCGGCGCTCGAAAACGAGGAGGAGAATGCAGAGGACGAGCGTTCCGACGGCCTCGTAAACCTGCGCGGGATGAAGCGGGATTCCGAGAGGGACGCCGACGTTCTCGTGCGCCTTCGGGTCGGAGAACGTGATCGCCCAGGGCAGCCCGCACTCGCGGCCCCAGCAGCAGCCCGCGAGGAGGCAGCCCACGCGGCCCAGGCACTGCCCGAGCGCGATCGACGGCGCCACAGCGTCGCCGAACGTGAAGAAGGGGATCCCGCGCCTCCGAAGGAGGATCGCCGTGCCGAGGGCCGCGCCGAGCAGGCCGCCGTAGAAGACGCCGCCCGCGCGCGCGAGGTCCTTCAGGCCGTTCCAGGACGACACGTACTGAGGCCAGTCGACGATGACGAGCAGGAGTTTCGCGCCCACGAGACCGGACAGGAGAAGCCAGATCCCGATGTCCGACGCGGCGTCCGGCACGAGCCCGAACGCGGGCGCCCGCTTTCTCACGAGCCACAGCCCCGCGAGGAAGCCGAGCGCCAGCATCACACCATAGCTCGGCAGCGCGAAGGAGCCGATGTGGATCAGTTCTGGGTGCATGTCTCCGGCTCTTTCCCGGGATGCCGCCAGATGTCCCAGGCGAGAAGGACGACACCCACGCTGATCGCGCTGTCGGCCACGTTGAAGGAGGGCCATTCCCAGCGGTCCACGTAAAAGCGCAGGAAATCCGTGACGGAATGGAAGCGTATGCGGTCGATCAGGTTTCCCACCGCCCCTCCGAGGACGAGCGCGAGCGCCGTCTGGAGCCGCGTGAGCGTCACGGGCGACGACAGGGACCAGGCGAGAACGGCAAGAAAGACGCCTCCGGCCACGAGCGTCAGGATCGTCGCGCGCGCGGGCGAGCCGAGGGACGCGAAGATGCCGAAGGCCGCACCCGTGTTTTTCACGTGCGTCAGGTCGAAGAACCCCCGGATGACCGGAATCGTGTCGTGCAGCGGGATGCGCGCGGACACGATCGCCTTCGTGAGCTGGTCGAGAGCCACGACGGCAAGCGAGATTCCAAAATAGACGAGCCGGCGCGGCACGAGTGGATTCTACTCGCCGACGACGTGCCGGCAGCGCGCGCAGATGCCGGCCTCCCCGGGCTCGACGTCCTTCCGGACCTGCCAGCACCGCGGGCACTTCATGCCCTCTGCGGGGCGGGCGAGGACACCCTCGGCATCGGCGTTCCGCACGACGGATGCGACGCCAAGAACCTCGGCGAATTCTTTTTCTGAAAGGGAGAGAGTCAGCAGCGCCGGGCCGAGCCCGGCGACGCGCCCGACGACCGCCTCGGCCTGGGAGGCCGAACCGACCAGGTTGTCGCGGCGCAATGGCTCGAGGGCGTGGAGGAACGCGGCTCGCAGCGCGAGCAGCGTCCCCCACGCCTCTCTTTCATTCGCAGAAATCTCCGGGATTCTCAGGTCGCTCCAGCTCTTCAGGAAGAGCGCAGGCGGATCCCCGGCGTTCCCCGGGATCGACTCGAAGATCTCCTCTGCCGTGAACGGGCAGATCGGGGAGAGCGCGAGGCCGATCGTCTCGACGATCTTCCAGGCCGCCGTCTGTGCGGAGCGGCGGACGGGGTCGTTCGCCGCGAGGACGTAGAACGCGTCCTTCCGCACGTCGCACCAGAAGGCCGAAAGGTCGGTCGTGACGAGCTCGAGGAGCCGCCGGGCGACGGCGTGAAACTCGTAGCGCGAGTAGGCGCCCCGCGCCTCGGCCGCGAAGCGCGCGGCGGCGTCGAGCACCCAGCGGTCGAGAGGCTCGAGCTCTGTTTCCGGCACCGCGTCCGTCGCCGGGTCGAAATCGAAGAGGTTCGAGAGCAGGAAGCGCGCCGTGTTCCGGATCTTCCGGTAGGCCTCGGCGGTGCGCTGCAGGATCTCCTTCGAGAGCGGGTCGTCGTTCGTGTAGTCGAGCGACGCGACCCAGAGCCGGATCACGTCGGCGCCGTCCGCCTTGAGGAGGTCCTGAAGCTCGATCGTGTTCCCGAGCGACTTCGACATCTTCCGCCCGTCGCCCGCGACGACGAATCCGTGCGTCAGGACGGCGTCGTAGGGCGCGCGGCCCGTGAGCGCGACCGACGTGAGAAGCGAGGACTGGAACCACCCCCGGTGCTGGTCGTGGCCTTCGAGGTACATGACCGGGACTGGAGGCTGCGCCGTGTACGGGTCGGCGAGGCCGTAGTCGCCCGAGCGCAGCACCGCCGCGTGCGAGACGCCGGAGTCGAACCAGACGTCGAGGATGTCCTTCAGCTTCTCGAAGTTCGTTCCCCCGCAGGAGGAGCAGGAGGCGCCCCCCTCTTTTCTTAGAAAGTAAGAGGGAGGAAAAGCATCGTCGTACCAGGCGTTCGCTCCGTGCTCGCGAAAAGTCTCTCTTACCCTTTCAAAGAAATCTTCTCTTTCTTTCTTATCCTTCTCTCCGACGCTTCCCTCGACCGAAGGGAAGTGACTCACGACCCCCTTCTCTCGGCAGTCCACGCACCTCAGGAACGTGATCGGCGAGCCCCAACGGCGCTGGCGGGAGATCGTCCACTCGAGGCGGTTGTCCACCATCGCGCCGATGCGGTTCTCGCTGTAGGACGGGATCCACTCCACGCGGCCGCGGATCTCGGCCATCGCGCGGTCGCGCAGCGCTCCGAGGTCGATGAACCACTGGTGCGTCGCCCGGAAAATGACCGGGTGCTTGCAGCGCCAGCAGTGCGGGTAGGAATGCGGGGATTTCCTCGAATAGAGCAGGAGGGCGCCGGAGTGGTCTCGTCCCGGCTGCGCCGAGAAGGCGACCGCCTCGTCGGGAGTCCGCGGGAGGGCCGCGAGGACGGCCTCGCTCGCGTCGCCGGCGGGCGTCTTCGGCGTCACGACCCGCTTGCCGCGGAGAAACTCCGGTGCATTCGCGTCGTAATAGCCGCCCTCGTCCACCGGGCAGAGGGCCGGATCGTCCACCTTGAAGCCCGCGCGCCTCACGACCTCGTAGTCGTCGCGGCCGTGGCCGGGGGCGGTGTGAACGAGGCCCGTGCCGTCCGACGTCGAGACGTGCTCGCCGAGGAGGAAACCGAAATTGTCGAATGGATCGGATGCGAATGGGCGCGCGTAGCGCAAGGCGGGTGACGCCGCGGCGATCGTCTCGCCGCTTTTCTTCGAATGGGGAAGAGGGCTGGCGTCCGTCCAGCCGAGCGCGGCCGTCACCTGCGGGACGAGCGCGTCGGCGACGAGGTAGGCTGCGCCAGGCTCCGATTCCCTTTTCAGAAGAACATATTCGATCTTCGGACCCAGCGCGACGGCCCGATTCGCCGGCAGTGTCCAGGGAGTCGTCGTCCAGATCAAAGCGTAGAGGCGCGGCGCGCCGGCGGCCCCCGCGAGGCCCGGCCACGCGCCATTCGAAGAATCTTCCTTCAGCGGCATCGCCACGTAGATCGACCAGTCGGTCTTGTCCTCGTACTCGATCTCCGCCTCGGCGAGCGCCGTGCGGTCGTGGACGCACCAGAGGACGGACTTGAAGCCGAACGACACGAGGCCCTTCTCGACGAACCGGCCGAACGCGCGGGCGATCTCGGACTGGTAGGAGAAGTCCATCGTCCGGTAGGGCGACGCCCACGTACCGAGGATTCCGAGGCGCATGAAGTCGGCCCGCTGGGCGTCGATCCACTTCTCCGCGTACCTGCGGCAGGTGTCCCGGATCGCGACGTCCGTCATGTCGCGCTTCTTCGGGCCGAGCTCCCGGTCGACCTTGAGCTCGATCGGCAGGCCGTGGCAGTCCCACCCGGGCACGTACGGGGCGTCGAATCCGGCCAGCGTCTTCGACCGGACGACGAGATCCTTCAGGATCTTGTTCATCGCCGTTCCGACGTGAATCCGGCCATTCGCGTAGGGCGGACCGTCGTGGAGGAGGAACTCCGGCCGGCCCTTCCGCGCGGCGCGGATCCGGCCGTAGAGGTCCCCCGCCTGCCAGCGCGCGAGGCGCGCAGGCTCCCGCTTCGGGAGGTCCGCCCTCATCGGGAACTCCGTCTTCGGGAGGAGGAGTGTGGATTTCCAGTCGCGCCCGCTCATGTGAGCCGCGGAGGTTACGCGGTCGCTTCGCGCGCGGCAACCCGCGGCACCGGACGACGAGGCCAGGGCGCCGGCGAGCGTCGTTTGATTCAAATGGATCATGTCGCCCGCGCGCGGCCGGCGCGAACTTCATTTGGGGAGTTCGGTTCGAACCCATACTCCGGGGAGGTCCTATGGCCGCACGCACGATTTACGTCGGAACGGATTTTTCGCCGGCTTCCGAGCGGGCGTTCGACGTGGCGCTCGAGATGGCGAGGATGCGCGGCGCGGACCTGGTGGTGGGACACGTGATCGCGACCCCCGGGGTCCTCGGATACGGCGTCGGAGACATCGCGAGAGAGGTGGAGAACCGGATTCGGGCGGATTCCGGCATGCGGCTCGAGGCCTTGCGCCGCCGGGCCGATCGCGCGGGAGTCCCGGCCCGGACCGAGCTCCTCGCGGGCTCTCCGCAGGACGCGCTCGCGGAGGCCGCCGAGCGGTCCCACGCGGCCATGCTCGTGCTGGGGACGAACGGGCGGACGGGCGTCTCGCGCCTGGTGATGGGAAGCGTCGCCGCGCGCCTCGTCTGCACAGCGCCGTGCCCGGTCCTGACGGTCCGCGGGAACGTCGCCGCGTGAAGCCCTCCGCCGCGCCAGCGCGTGCCATCCCTTAGACTTCGGCCCGCATGGTGAAGATCCGGACAGGCATTGTCGGGTGCGGCTATCTCGGCCGGCACCACGCGCGGATCCTGACCGAGCTCCCCGGTTCCGAGCCTGTCGGCTTCGTCGACGGGGACGATGCGACGGCCGCGACGATCGAGGCCGCGCACGGTAGCAAGGG
>JAMQPJ010000362.1 GCA_023717585.1 Thermoanaerobaculia bacterium | reverse complement strand
TTCGCCATGCGCAAGGCGATGGCCCGACGCCGTCTCGAGGGCGTGGCCCACCGTGTGGCCGAGATTCAGGGCAGCCCTCTCCCCCGTGCGTTCGAACGGATCGCGCGACACGGCCCGCGCCTTCACGGCGAGCGAGCGCCGCACGGCCTCCGTCACCGCGGCCGCCTCCCGCGCGGCGAGAGGCATCTCGAGACGCGCCATCGCGCGGTGAAAGCCCGCGTCGAGGAAGGATGTCTTCACGACTTCCGTGAGGCCGGAGCGGAACGCGCGGAGGGGAAGCGTCTCGAGCGTCGTCGTGTCGACGACGACGAGACGCGGCGCATGGAAGGCCCCCGCGAGATTCTTGCCGGAGGGAAGGTCCACGGCCGTCTTGCCTCCAAGGGCGCTGTCCGAGGCCGCGAGAAGCGTCGTGGGCGCCTGGACGACCGGGACGCCGCGCAGGGCGAGCGCCGCCGCGAGGCCCGCGACGTCGCCCACGGTCCCGCCGCCGAACGCGACGACTCCCCCGTCGCGGCGCAGGCCGCGCAGGGCGAGCTCCTCGAGAAGGCGTCCGAGGACGGACCAGGTCTTTGCTGCTTCGCCGTCGGGGACGAAGAGGGGAATCTTGCTTAAGACCCCGTCAGAGCCTCCAGCACAGATCTTGTCGCCATGCAGTTTGAAGATCTTCTTAGAAGTGATGAGGAACCACCGGCCCGGCGCGATGGAAGGCAGGCGCGCACCGAGCGAGGTGAGCGCGCCAGGTCCGACGAGGACGTCCGTCTTCGAACCAGCCGCAACGAACGAAAAAGAGGAAAGTGGCGTTCTCTTCACCTTCTAAGAAAATCTTCTCTTTCTTCTCTTAACAGAGAAATCTCTTCTCTCAGCTTTCGCCCTTCGGCGGCTTCGCGAGCGCGATGTTGAGCTCGGCGAGCTGCTCGGCCGACACGGGATTCGGGCAGTCCGTCATGAGGTCCGTGCCGGAGGCCGTCTTCGGAAACGCGATGACGTCGCGGATGGAAGACGAACCGGTCAGGATCATGAGCATGCGGTCGAGACCCAGCGCGATTCCCCCGTGCGGCGGCGCGCCGAAGCGGAACGCGTCGAGGAGAAAGCCGAATTTCGCGCGCGCTTCGTCGGGGCCGATTCCGAGAGCCGTGAAAAGGCGCGACTGCACCTCGGGCCGGTGGATCCGAATGGATCCTCCCCCCAGCTCCATGCCGTTCAGGACGACGTCGTACGCCCGCGCCTTCACCCGGCCGGGATCGCTTTCCAGGAACGAAAGATCCTCCTCGCGCGGCGACGTGAACGGGTGGTGCATCGCGTACCAGCGCGCGTCCTCCTCGTGCCACTCGAGAAGCGGGAAGCCCGTCACCCACAGGAAGTCGTAGCGCCCGTCGGGGATCAGCTTCTCCTCGCGGGCGATCTGGCCACGCAGGGCTCCGAGAAAATCGAAGACGGATTTTGCTTTCCCGCCGGAGATCAGGACCAGGTCGGTTTCGGCTGCGCCGAACATGGAGCGCAACTGCTCGACCGAGGCGTCGCTGAAGATTTTCTTAGAATTGGAATTCCAGCTGCCGGCGGCGGCTGTCTTCACCCAGAAGAACCAATCGACCCCCGCCGCCCGCGCCCCCTTTTCGATGTCGTCAAGGCGCTTGCGGGAAAAACTGACGCCACCGGGCACGCACAGGCCTTTCAGTCTGTCCACCTTCGAAGAAATATTCTCTTTGAACATCGCCTCATCGAGGCTTTTCAGCTCCAGCCCGAAGCGCGTGTCCGGCCGGTCGATCCCGAAGCGCTCCATCGCCTCGTCGTAAGTCATCCGCGGAAATGTGTCGGGACACGGGATCCCGAGCGGGGGGAACACCTTCGCGAAGAGCCTCTCGATCAGCGCGAAGACAGCTTCCTCGGTCGGGAACGACATCTCGATGTCCACCTGCGTGAACTCGGGCTGGCGGTCCGCCCGCAGGTCCTCGTCGCGGAAGCAGCGTGCGATCTGGTAGTAGCGCTCCATCCCCGAGACCATGAGGAGCTGCTTGAAGAGCTGCGGCGACTGCGGGAGGGCATAGAACTCGCCCGGGTGGACGCGAGACGGGACGAGGAAGTCCCGGGCGCCCTCCGGCGTGGATTTCGTGAGGATCGGCGTCTCGACGTCGAGGAACCCTTCGGCGTGCAACACCTCGCGAATCGACATCGTGACCGCGCTCCGCGTCATGAGCTTCCGCGTCATTTCCGGGCGCCTGAGATCGAGGTATCGGTGCGTGAGGCGCAGGTCCTCGGCCACCTTGATCCCGTCCTCGATCGGGAATGGGGGCGTGTCGGCACGGTTCAGGATCGCGAGGGACGTCGCGCGTACCTCGATCGCGCCGGTCGGGAGGTCCGGGTTCACGGCGTCGGGGTCGCGGGCGACGACGCTCCCGCTGACGTCCACGACGAACTCGTTTCGAAGCTCCTTGGCGAGGGCGAGGATGGCGGCGTCAGGGAGAAACCGGGCGTCGAAGACGGCCTGGGCGAGGCCCGAGCGGTCGCGGAGATCGATGAAGACGAGGTCGCCGTGGTCGCGGCGGCGGTTGACCCAGCCCATCAGGCGCACGGTCTTTCCGGCGTGCTCCGGCCGGAGCGTCCCGGCGGGTGTGCGTGAGGCAGCGGACATGGCCGCGGATCTTACAGACGTGCCCGGAGCGCGTCGGCGAGGCCCTCGCGCGGCAGCTCTTCCTGAGACCGCGTCTCCAGAGTCTTGAGGACGACGGTGCCCGACGCGCGCTCCTTTTCGCCGACGAGGACGGCGAAGGCCGCGCCGGTTTTCTCGGCCACCTTGAGCCCCTGTCCCGGCCCCCGGGCGGCCGTCACGAGATCGACGGCGATGCCGGCGCGCCTTAGCTCCCCCGCGAGCGCCATCGCGTCGCCCAGGTCCGCCTCGCCGAGAGGGACGAGCGCGACGCCACGGACCGCGTCGATCGCCGCATTGCGAAATCGCGCGGGAAGGGCGTCGATCAGCCGGTCCTCGCCAATGGCGAAGCCGATGCCCGCCGTCTTCGGCCCGCCGAGGTCGGCGATCAGCTTGTCGTACCGGCCCCCGCCGAGGAGCGCGTTCTGCGCGCCGAGGCCCTCGGAAGTCACCTCGAAGACCGTGCGGGTGTAGTAATCGAGGCCACGGACGAGAAGGGGCTCCAGGCGGTACGGCACGCGGCTCTCATCCAGGAGTCGCAGGAGCGTCGCGTGATGATCGAGAGATTTCTTAGAAAGGTGATCGACCATGCGCGGGAGCGAGGGATCGGCGAGCCATTGCGCGAGGTGGGGGTTCTTTG
>JAMQPJ010000348.1 GCA_023717585.1 Thermoanaerobaculia bacterium | reverse complement strand
CGTCGAGGATGCGGCGGCGCTTCTCCGGATCGGCGCCGGCGGAGGGCCGCTCCGGCTCCGCGGCGGCGACCTGAGGGACCATGCCGGGGCCGTCCCGGCCGGCTGAATGAGCCATCATTCAGTAGCCTAGGCCGCGCCCTGGCGCGTTCGAAAGCGCCGGCCGGCGAGCGGCTCACGGCGCTCGTTGATCTCCATCTCCAGTTCATCGGCTCGGACCGCGACCTCGCGTCGGTGTTCCAGATCGAGCTCAGGCGAAGCGCCCGGCTCGTCGAACGCTTCTCGCGAAGCAAGCTCGTCGAGTATTTCCGCCTTCTCGGCGATGTCCTGCGCGACGGCATCGCGCGCGGCGAATTCCGCAAGGACCTCGATCCACGCCTCGCCGTCAGGATCCTCTTCGGCGCCGCGGACGAGATCCTCTCGGAGTGGCTGCTTTCAGGGGAGAAAAAGCCGATCGCGAACGCGAAGCAGCTCGTGGGCACGCTTCTGGGCGGGTTTGCGGTAGAGAGAGAAGAGAGATTTGCTTCGAAAGGGAAGACGGTGGCGGGCGGCCGGACCTCGCGTCGTAGAACTGCGAAGCGGCGGGACGGCTCCGAGATTTCTTCGAAGGTGAGTGGGGCGCATCGGCCCGCAGATGCGAACGGGCGCAAATCACCCTTCGAAGGTCGCGCCGAAGGCGCGAACAACGGTACGAAACAAGACAAGGTGGCCCCTATGCGCAGGAGTAACCCCCAGTGAGCAAAACCGCATTCGTCGTTCACGGCGCCCGGACGCCTTTCGCGCGCGCCGGCACCGACTTCACCGGAGTCTCCGCCGTCGACCTGGGCCGCACGGCCGCCGTCGAGGCGATGGCCCGCGCGGGCGTCGAGCCCGGCGCGATCGACCAGTGTATCTTCGGGAACATCGCGACGCCCGCCGACGCGGCGAACATCGCGCGCGTCATCGCGCTCCGCGCGGGTGTGCCGAAGGAGCGGCCCGCGCATTCGGTCTCGCGTAACTGCGCCTCGGGCATCGAGTCCGTCGTGCAGGCCGCGCGCCTCATCGCGACGGGCGAGGCGGTCGTCGTTCTCGCGGGCGGCGTCGAGAACATGACGCAGATCCCGTTTCTCTATCGCGACGGCGTCAAGGAAGTCTTCACCAAGGCCGGCATGTCCAAGTCCGCGGGTCAGAGGGTGTCGGCGTTCTCGAGGATGCCCTGGAAGGACCTCTTCAATCCCGTGATCGGCCTCAAGCTGGGCCTGACGGACCCCGTGTGCGACCTCGGCATGGGGGATACCGCCGAGATTCTCGCGAAGGAGGGCCACATCACGCGCGAGGCGCAGGATGCCTTCGCGCTGCGCTCGCACCAACGCGCCACCGCGGCCCGAGCGAAGCGGGCCGAGGAGATCGTCCCCGTGCCCGTCCCACCGGACTACGACCGCGTCCTCACATTCGACAACGGCGTGCGGGAGAACCAGACGATGGAGGCTCTCGCGAAGCTGAAGCCCTTCTTCGACCGGAAATTCGGGACGGTAACGGCGGGCAACTCCTCCCAGATCACGGATGGCGGGGCAGCCGTCGTCGTGGCGTCCGAGGACTACGTCATCAGGCACGGCCTCAGGCCCCTCGGCCGCATCGCCGGCTGGGGTTTCGCGGGCCTCGAGCCGGAGCGCATGG
>JAMQPJ010000329.1 GCA_023717585.1 Thermoanaerobaculia bacterium | reverse complement strand
GCTCCTCCGCGCGGAGGCCGCGAGCCTCCTCCGCGACGCCTCCACGCCCGCGCAGCTCGGATCTCTGGCGGCCGTGTTCCTGCTCGACCTGATGAACCTCCGGCTGCTGCCCGGGGCGGACGCCTCCGCGCGCGACCTCGTGGCCGGCCTTCAGACGGGGCTTTCCTTGTTCCTCGTCTCGGCCCTTTCCCTGCGCTTCGCCTACCCATCCGTCTCGTCCGACGGCCGCGCCGCGCCGGTTCTTCGAACGCTCCCCCTGGATCCCAGGCGGCAGCTTCTCGCGCGCTGGGCCGTCCGCGCCCTTCCCGCCACGGGGATCGCCCTGGCCCTGACCGGTGCGAGCCTCCTCGTCCTCCGGCCCGCGGGCGCGACGTCCGCCATCGCGCTCCTCGCCGCCCTCGCGGGCGGCCTCGCGATCCCCGCGCTGCACATCGGCCTCGGCGGGATCTTCCCGCGCTACGACGCGCCCAATGCCGTCGCGGTTGCCCTCTCGACCGGCGGCGTTTTCGCGCTGGTCTTCTCGACGGGTCTCTCCCTCCTCGCGACTGTCGCCGTCTCCGACGAGCTGCGGACGCTGCTCGGCGCCCTGCTGAGACAAGCCCTGCCGAGGGAACTCCTGCTGTTCATCTTCTTCTGCGCGGCCGCCCTCGCGGCAGCGATTCCGATGGCGCTGGCGGGACGTTCGCTCACGACGAGCGACATCTCCGTCGAGTGAGCAGCGAGGTTCTTCTCGGTCAGTCAATCGACAGGATGCAGCGGCGGCTCGCCGCGTGCGAAACGCACGATCTCCTCGCACGCGAGACGCGCCATCGCGAGGCGCGTCTCGTGGGTCGCGGAGCCGAGATGCGGGAGAAGGACGACGTTCGGCAGGGAGACCAGCCCGGGATGGATCGCAGGCTCGTGTTCGAAGACGTCGAGTCCCGCACCGAAGAGATGCTTCGAAACGAGACTTGCCGCGAGCGCGGCTTCATCGACGATGGGACCGCGCGCGGTGTTGACGAGGATTGCTCCCTCTTTCATTCTCAGAAACTCTTTTTCTCCGAACCTCCCGCGCGTCCTGTCGGTCAGCGGCGCGTGGATCGACAGCACATCGACTTTCGAAAGAAAGTCTCCGAATTCCTCTTCTCTCCCGTTCCTGTCGAAAGCCAGCACCTTCATCGCGAAGGCCTCGCCGCGGCGCGCGACGGCGCGGCCGATGCGGCCCATTCCGTAGATTCCGAGCGCTTTGCCCTGAAGCGACACGCCGAGGAGCTCCTGCGGCTTCCACCCGTCCCACGTCCCGGAACGCGCGAGCGCATCGCCCTCGTGAAGCCGCCGCGCCACCGCGAGGATCAGCGCCCAGGCGAGGTCCGCGGTCGCGTCCGTCAGAACGTCCGGCGTGTTCGTGACGCGGACGCCACGGCGGCGGCACGCCTCGAGGTCGATGTGATCCACGCCCACCGAGTGGCTCGCCACGAGCGCGAGGCGGGGCGCAGCCGCGAGGAGGTCCTCGGTGACGCGCT
>JAMQPJ010000319.1 GCA_023717585.1 Thermoanaerobaculia bacterium | reverse complement strand
CCTCGACGGCGGGGATGGGCCATCGCGGGCATCTTCCTCGTCGGGGGTGCGATCCTCGCCATGTCGGCCCACGCGTTCGTGGAGTCCATGCTCGCGCTCGCGATTTCCGTGGGAGTCTCGCAGTTCGTCTTCGTCCAGTGGGTCGCGCCGTTTCTCTCCGAGTTTCCGGAGAAGCTCTCGGCGTTCAACTGGGCGCGCCAGATTTCGAAAGCGCCCATGGCAGTTATGAATCTCGTCTCGTCCACGATCAACCAGTGGTCTATCCTCTCGGCGCTCATTCCGGTGATCTACTCGATCTCGATAGGGGCCCCGTCGGCCATCGTGTTCGACCCGCACCAGCGCCTGGAGATCCTCCTGACGATCCTGCAGAGCTTTCTCGGCTGGCTCCTGCTCGTGAACCTGGACCTGCGCGCCCGCGAGGCCGCGATCCTCTTCGTGTTTTGGTTGGTTCAGTTCGCCGTTCCGGGGACGCGCGGGCCGATGATCGGCGTCTATGCGGGCTGGTGCGGCGTGGAGATCGCGATGATCGCGCTTGGAAGACGGAATCCTCGCGCCTTTCGGGCGGCCTGGAATACCCTGAGGCGCCGGTGAGATTCGCTTCCCGCGCTTCCCGTGTCGCCGGCTCGGCGACGTTCGCGGTCATGAAGGCCGCGGCGTCGCTGCGCGCCAGGGGAATCGACGTCGTGGACTTCGGCCCGGGAGAGCCCGACTTCCCGACGCCGGCCTTCGTGAAACACGCCGCGATCGACGCGATCGAATCGGACTTCACGAAATACACGGACGCCTCTGGGACTCCGGAGCTGCGCGACGCGATCGCGGAGCGGTACCGGACGGCATGGGACGCACCGTACACGGCCGCCGAGGTCGTCGTGACGGCCGGCGGCAAGCAGGCTCTGCACACGGCCTGCCTCGCGCTCTTCGAGGAGGGCGACGACGTCCTCGTGCCGGTGCCGTACTGGGTGTCCTTTCCCGAGATGGTGACGCTCGCGGGCGCGCGATCCGTCTTCGTGCCGATCCCCGCCGGCGCCAGCTTCCGTCTGACCGCGGCCGACGTGGCCGGCGCCGCGACGCCCGCGACGCGGGGGCTCATCGTGAACACCCCGAACAATCCGACGGGCGCCGTCATGGAGCCCTCCGAGATCGAGGCCGTGGTCCGGCTCGCCGCTTCGCGCGGCTGGACGGTGCTCTTCGACGAGTGCTACGACCGCTTCGTCTTCGAAGGGAAGCACTTCTCCGCGGCGGCGCTGGCGAATGAGTTCCCCGAGACGGTGCTCGTGGTCGGGACGCTCTCGAAGACGTACGCGATGACGGGCTGGCGCGTTGGCTTCGCGCTTGGTCCCAAGGCTCTCATCGACCTCATGGGCCGCGTCGTGGGCCACGCCACGTCGAACGTCTGCTCGATCACGCAGCGGGCTGCCGTCGCCGCGCTGACGAGGCCCGACGAGGCGCAGCCTGCCGTGGAAAGCATGCTGGCCGAGTACGCGCGCCGGAGAGAGTTCCTCATCCCGGCCCTGAATGCCCTCCCGGGCGTGACGTGCGCGGCCCCGGGAGGCGCGTTCTACGCGTTTCCGGACGTCTCGGCTCATTACGGGAAGAAGATAGGCGGACACGAAGTCACGGGCTCGCAGAGCTTCGCGAAGGCGGTCCTCGACAGCGTCGCGGTCGCCGTGACGCCGGGAATCGCCTTCGGAGAGGACCGCTGCGTGCGGCTCTCGTTCGCGACGTCGCGCGCGCGTCTCGAAGAGGGAATCTCCCGCCTGGCGCGGGTGCTGGCCTAGTACCCCGTAACGGCAAAGGCGGTCGTGACGGTCGGAGCGCCGCGGGGCGGACCTACCGGTAGAGGACGTCCCCCGGAGTCGCCGGCGGCGCCATCTCCTCGACGGCGACGCGGTCGCGCCCGGCCTTCTTGGCCCTGTAGAGCGCCGCGTCCGCGCGGGCGACGAGCGACTTGAAGGAGGTCTTCTCGAAGAGTCCCTGGTGGACCGCGACGCCGGCCGACACGGTGATCGGCCGTGCGACCCGCGGGGGGCCGAGAGCGCCGACGGCCGCTCGGATTCGTTCCAGCGCGGGCAGCGCGGCATCGGCGTCCGCCTCCACGAAAAGAACGATGAACTCCTCGCCGCCATAGCGGCCCGCCGCGTCGATGCCGCGGACCGTGCGCTCGATGGCCCGCGCGACGGCCGTCAGAGCGGCATCGCCCGCCGGATGCCCGTAGCGGTCGTTGAAGCTCTTGAAGCGGTCGAGGTCGAGCATCGCGAGGGCGAGGCTCCGGCCCGTGCGCCCCGCGCGCGCGAGCTCCGCCTGGGCCCGGTCTTCGAAGGCCGCGCGGTTCAGGAGGCCGGTGAGCGGGTCCGTCGTCGCACGCGTGAAGAGGCGCCTCTCCTGCTCGGCCACGCGCGGAAGGAGGAGCGCCGTGAAGAGGACGAATCCGGCTCCGAGCGGCGAAACGAGGGGCGCCGCGACGAAGACCTGCCGCCGGGCCGCGAGCTCGGCGAGTGCCGCGAGGGCGAGCACGCTGGAGGCGGCGAACAGGAAGGCGCGTGTTCCCCGGCCGCCGCGCGCGAGGAGCACCAGGAAAACCGCGGCCACGAGCGGAAGACTCACGGCGAGACCCCGCTCGACGCGAGGCCGCATGTCGGCGTCGAAGAGGAGAGGGGCCGCGAGCAGCGTCGCAACGCCGAGCGCGAGGACGGCATAGAGCGCGAGCCGCAGCCGGCCGCGCGCGATCCCGAGGAGGGTGAGCGCGAGGATTCCGAACGACGCCGCCGTCAGAGCGAAGAGGAGCGTCGCGAGCTGCGGTTTCGGGATCCACATCGCCCGCAGCTCACAGTCCCCAGCGTGCGAACCAGTCGAGGACCTCGCGGACGCGGCTCTTCCTGCTCTCCTCGCGGTGGAACCCGTGCCCCTCGTCCGGATACACCACGAGCCTCGTCGGAACCCCGAGCGTCTTGAGGGCGTGCCAGAACTCGTACCCCTGCGGGACGGGAACCTCGGCGTCGCGCTCGCCGTGGAGGACGAGCGTCGGCGTCTTCACGTTCTTGATGAACGTGATCGGCGCGCTCCGCGCGTAGACCGCGGGATCGTCGTACACGGACGCGCCAAAGTAGGGCAGCATCCACCCGTCGATGCGGTTCTGGCCGTAGTAGCTCTGCCAGTTCGCGATGCCGGCTCCGGCCGCGGCCGCCGCGAAGCGGTTCGTCTGTGTCACGGTCCACATCGCCATGTAGCCCCCGTAGCTCCAGCCGTAGAGGTACAGGCGCTTCGGGTCGATCGGACGCGTCCTCGCGACCTCGTCGACTCCGGCGAGGATGTCCCGGAGGTCGCCCCCTCCGAAGTCCTTCACGTTCGCGCCCGTGAAGGCCTCTCCCTGCCCGAAGCTGCCACGCGGATTCGGCAGGAACACGAACGCGCCGCGCGCGAGGAGCGCTCCCTGGAGCGCCGAGGGCCACGCGTTGCGGTGCACACCCGCGGGTCCTCCGTGGACGAGGACGGCGAGGGGATGTTTTGCACGGGAATCGAGGCGCGCGGGCGGCAGGAGCCAGGCCTGGACCGGCTGGCCGTCGCTGGGAAGGCGGAGACTGACGGCAGCCCCCCATTCGGCCCGGAGTCCCGCGTTTCCGTCCGTGAGGCGCGTCCAGGAGCCGATCGGACCCGCCCAGACCTCCGGGGGAGCGTCGAACGACTCGCGGACCACGGCCGACGTCTGGCCGTCCCGCGCGAGCGCGATTCCGAGCCCGCGCCCGGCCGAGAGCCACCCGCGCCCGGAATGCAGCGTGCGGGTCGTCCCCGTGAGAGGGTCGAGCGCGATGACTGCCGTCGCGTCCCCCGCGAGCTCCGTGACGACGAGGCGGCCGGCCGTGGGCCAGGCGAGGCCTCCCGCGGAAGCGCGGCGGCCCGGCGTGAGGTTTCGCGCGTCTCCTCCGACGGCGGGCACGACGAACACGTCGCCCCCTGTCGCTCCGTGATCGCTCATGAGGCCGTGAATGACCGCCACGGTCGAGCCGTCTGGCGAGAAGACGGGGTTCGCGATCTGGAGAGGCGGCTTCCACAGGAGACGCGGTGTTCCAGTGACCGCGTCCAGCGCGAGGAGCTCGGCGCGCCACCAGTTGTCGTCGCCCGAGCCCTTCGCCGCAACGACCGCGAAAGTCCTGCCGTCCGCCGACCAGTCGTACTCGTACACGTAGAGGCCGGGAGGCGAGACGAAGCGCACCGCCTTCGTCCCGACGTCCACGATCGCGAGACGCTGCTCGTCGACGCGCGCGTCGACGACTCCCGCGTCGCGGGCCGAAGGATTCGTCGGTCCCGGCTCCTTCGAGGGGTTCTCGACGACGAGCGCCGCGATGGACCGGCCGTCGCGCGACCAGAGCGGCTCCTGGAACGAGCCCCTGAGCTTCGTGAGGCGCGTCGCGGGGCCGCCCGATACGGATGCCGTCCAGAGGGCCGCGCCCCCCGCATGGGAAACGAACGCGACGGTGCGGCCGTCGGGAGAAAAGACCACGCTTCCCTCGCGGACCGCCGCGCCGTCGAGGGACGCCGTGATCCTCACGGCGGCGGCGCCGGGCCGGTTCTCCTGCACCAGAATGCGAGACGCGCGCGGCGACCTGTCCTCCAGGGCCGGCTCGAC
>JAMQPJ010000276.1 GCA_023717585.1 Thermoanaerobaculia bacterium | reverse complement strand
TTGACTCCGGACATCCGGGGAGCATCCCCGTCTTTCTTGCTTGCCTAAGGGACCAGCTCCGACACCCGAACGAGCCTGGGACCCTCTTTTCCGAGCAAACCGATCTTCTCCGACAGGAAGGCGAGCGTCTCCTTGCGCGGGTGGCCGATGACGATGGCCTGACCGCGCTTCTTCGCAAGGGCGATCGCTTTCTCCCATGCCGCCTCGAGCGCGCCCGGCGCACCGCCCGGGTCCGCAAACTCGGTCATCACGTCGTCGAGGAAAACGTCGCGGGCCAGGAAGGGGACGCCGAGCTTCGCCGCCTCCGCTCCAGCGACGGACGCCGTCGTGGTTCTGGAGTCGAGAAAGAAGAGCCCCCTCTCCTTCACGACCTCGAGGACGGCGCGGACGACGCGCGCATCCGCCGTCGCCTTCGATCCCTGATGGTTGTTGATCCCGAGCGCTCCGGGGAGGCGCGCGAGCGCGGCGAGAACGCCGGCGCGAATCGCGGCATCGTCGTCCTTCGGCCCGAGCGAGTCCTTCTCGGCGCGCCCGGACTCGGGGTCCATCGGCAGATGAACGAGGAGGTCCCAGTCGTTCTTCCGCGCGAGTCGCGCCGCCTCCGCGCCGTGGGGGGTGTTCGGAATGACGGCGAGCGCGAGAGGACCAGCGAGCGAGGCAAGCAGGGTCCGGGACGGAGGATCGAAACCGACGTCGTCGATGACGATCGCGAGGACTCCCCCGGGGCCGCGGTCCACGGGTTCGAAATCGGAGGGCATCGCGGGAGTCCGGCGCGCGACCGCCGAAGCGGCTGGTCGTGCCGTGGGGACCGCAGGCGCGGGACGAGGCGCCGGAGCGGGCGCCTCGGGGCGACGCGCGCAGGCCCGGGCGAAGAGCATCGCGATGGCGCCGAGGCCGACTCCGAGAACAACGAGGAGGGCTCCTTTGAGACGCCCGCCACCCCCGCCGGCTCGCGCCTTCCGTCGCGTCACGCGGCTGCTTTGGCCCGTACCGAGGACTCCGCCAGCACCTTGAGACCGCGCTGGAGAATCGGATCGAGGCGTCCCGGGGCCTCGTCGAAGGGCCCGTGGAAGACCCGGTCGTCGGGTTGCAGGCCCTTGGGACACAGCGACTTTCCGGCGGCCGTTCGGATCTTCCCGACGGAGAGCCTGAGCGACCCGCCGCTCGAGAGCCTCACGACCTGGGCCGTGAAGCCCATACCGACGGTGGGCTCTCCGACGATGCGCACGGCGAGCTTCAGCTTGTCGTCGTCCTTCGTGGCCTCGGCACCCGGGTCGAAGGCCTCCTGGAGATCGGAGTCCTCCGCGCCCGCCTTGCTCCTGTCGATCGTCGCGAGCTTCGCGCCGGCGGCGCGGGTGCCAGCATCCCGCACGGCGGAGGCGAACAGCTCGGCCGCCCCGGCCGTCCCGCTGTCCACGAGAAGAACGAGGCGGCTCTCGTGCACGCGCTCGCCGGGTTCAGAATGAAACTTCTTCGTCTCGATCCGCCGGCCGGACAGCTCGCCGAGAGGGCCGGCCGGCACGAAGAGAGCCGCCGCGCGCGCCGCCTCGTCGAACGACCCCATCGCATTGCTGCGGAGGTCGAGCAGGAGCGGCCGTGTCCGATCGAGCGGCTTCAGGATCTCTTTGAGGGCGGCGACCGTGCCGGGCGTGAACGAGGGAACGTGGATCACGGTCTCGCCGTCCACGCGTTCGGCGGAAGGCGCGGCCGGCGTCCAGCCGGCCCGCAGGATGTCGAGGGTGCGGTGGCGCGGCTTCCCTTCCCGCACGACGGCGAGGCGCACACGGCCTCCGGCCTTTCCCGACAGCCGGGACTCGAGCTCCCAGAGCGCGATGTTCCTCGTGAGCTGGCCATCGACCTTCTCGATGACGTCGTCGCTCCTGACCCCGGCCGCGGCCGCCGGGCTGCCCGCGATGGCGGCCACGACGACGGGGAAGCCGAAGCGCCGCGCGAGGACGATTCCCGACTCGAGGACTTCCTTCTTCTCCTTCGCGGCCTCGTACGCGGCGAACGCGGCCATCCTGTCCGGCGGAACGTATTCGGAGAACGGGTCCATCGCTTCGGTCATGCCCGCAAACGAACCGGCGAGGAGCGGCTTCAATTCCGTCGGCTCGACATAGTTCGACCGGACGAGTCCGAGCACCTCCGTGAACAGGCCGAGAGGACGGTAAAGGGATTCCCTGCCTTCCTTGTCCCTCTCGTCCGCTCCCATGCCGGGCAGGACGACGAACAACGCGAGCAGGAGGGAGGCGGACGCGGCGACGGAGAGGGCGCGGGTCTTGTTCACGGCGGGAATGATACGCGGGCCCTCAGCGGAGCCACAACGCGGGATCCACAGACGCTCTCGCATCCCGGATCTCGAAATAGAGGCCCGCGACCTCGTCCTCGGGCGACTCGCCCAGGGCGCCGACCCGGTCGCCGATCGCGACCCTCTCGCCGCGGGCGATCGTCCCCGTCGCGAGCCGGCCGTACAGCGTGAAGACGCCGTCGCCGTGGTCCACGACGACGAGGTTTCCATAGCCCTTGAGCCATTGGGCGTACACGACGTCTCCCGAAAAGATCGCCCGCACGGGGGTCCCGGGCGGCGCGTCGAGCGTCCAGCCCGACGAGCGCAGAAACGTCCTCGGGAACCTGGGATTCGCGATGCGGCCGAACGGCACAGCGACACGGCTCTTGAGCGGCCAGTCCAGCGCGCCGCGATACTTGCGGATCGAGGCCGCTCCGGGCGACAGGGCGCGCCCCCTCCCTTCGAGAAGCTCGAGGAGCGCCCCCAGGCGCTCGGATTTGTCTTCGAGCTTCGTCACCTGCTGCTTGGCGACCACGTCGGTCTCTTCGAGCTGCGCGAGAAGCGCGGCCTTTCGGGAACGGGCCGCGAGGAGGGCCATCTCCTTCTTCCGGCTCTCCGCAGTGAGCACCGCGAGCTCCCTCCGCCGGTCGGAAAGGTCCTGCTCACGGCCCCCCAGCGTCGTCACCGCCGTCTCGTAGCGCTCGAGGAGGGCCGCGTCCCTGCCGGCGAGATGCGACAGGATTCGGAGGCCCGCGAGGAACGAACGCCCGGAGTCCGCCGCGGCGAGCGGCCGGAGATAGCCGAGCCGTCCCATCCGGTAGAGGGCGGAGAGGCGGATGGCGAGGTCCTCCCGGAGACCGCCGACCTCTCTCTGCGCGGCGTCGCGTTCAGAAGATGCATGGGTGGCCTCGCGCTCGGTTTCGGCCTTCTTGAGCTCGAGCACGCGCCGTTCGGCCGTCTGGATCTGGAGGTCGAGATCCGCTGTCTCGATCTGGGCCTTGAGATCCGCTTCGCGCCGGGAGGACGCGTCGAGCCGGCCTCGGAGGCCCGCGATGCGGCGCCTGAGCTCCTGGAGCTCCGCCTTGCGCTCGGCGACGCCGAGAGAGGCCGCGGGCTTTTCGGGAACGGGCGTCGCCACTTCGGCGGCGGCGGCCGGCGTGGACTCCGGAGGCGCCGGTTCCTGCGCCCGGACGCCCGCGCCGACGAGGAGAACCGCGAGGAGCGCCAGGAGTCCTTTCAGAAGAGCGGCACCCCGTCGAGCTTCGCGGGCGGCGCCACGCCGAGCACGTTGTAGATCGTGGCCGGCACGTCCGCGATGCCCGGCAGCCTGCCCTTCGGAAGCGGCCGGTTCGCGAAGAGGATGCCCGGCACGAGGGCCGGATCCAGCGAGCAATGGTCCCCCGACCAGACCTGAGCGTTGTCCTCGAACATCTCCTTCGTCACGACGCCGAGACTCCCCTGCCAGCCGATGCGCGTCCCTCTCGTGTTCGTGACGAACAGATCCGGGATGACGTCCGCGTCGAAGGAGCCGTAGGCCTCCTCGCGCGTGAAGATGCGCGACACGGCGCGTTCGCCGGTTTTCGGGTCGACGAGGGTCACGAGCTTCCTCTTGATCTCCTCGCGCACGGCCTCGTACTCCGCGCCGGGCGAGACGATGCCCTTCCCCTCCCGCCCCTTCAGGTTGATGTAGATGTCGCCGAGGCCCATCGCGTACGCCTTCGTCCTCGACCAGTCCACGTTCGGCCAGAACTCGCCCTGACCGAACAGCATCTCGAGGTCGGCCTGCTTGCCGTCTCTGCCCGTGAGCGTCATGAACCCGTTTTCGACCAGCCACGTGTTGTAGTTCACGGACCGCCGCCACGTCGCGAAGCCGTGGTCGGACAGAACCATCAGGATGTCGCCCTCGTGGAGCTTCTTCATCGCATCGCCCACGATCGCGTCCATCTGGGCGTAGGTCCTGTCGACGGCCGGCGCCCATTTCGCGGCCTTGGCGGCGTCGTATGCCGGATGCCGAGGGTCCAGAAACCGCCAGAAGCAGTGCGCGACGCGGTCGGGGAATTCGTAAATCTGGACGAAGAGCCGGACCTCCCTGTCGTCCAGGAAGTCGTTCATCATCTTGCGGAACGGCTCGACGGTCTGATCCACGTCCTCGAGAAACGCCTTCTCGTCGATCGTCTCCTCGCTCATCGACCACGTGTCGATCTGCCAGCCCATCGTCTTGTAGAGGCCGTAGCGGTCCGCGAGCCTCTTCGCAAGGCCGGCGGGCGCCGTGATTTTCACGGAGGGCGGAAGGTCCATCGGGTTGAAGTGAATCGGGGAGAGATAGAGCTTGATCTCCGGGGACGTGGACACGAGGTGGAAGCGCCCGATGCCCGTCATCTTCACGAGCGAGTTGAACGGGAACGTGAAGACGACCCAGGGGCTCCACTCGCCGGACTTCAACGTCACGGAGGGCGACCCCTTCGGCGCGACCTTCAGGCTGCCGCCGTCCGCCGCGAGGGTCAAGGTCATCGGCGTTCTGATGACGGGGGGCTCCTTGAAAAGCTTGTTGT
>JAMQPJ010000079.1 GCA_023717585.1 Thermoanaerobaculia bacterium | reverse complement strand
CATCGCGTCGATCTCCCGCGTGCCGGTCGCGCGGATCACGGCTCCCGCCGAGTAGAAGAGAAGCGACTTGAACGCCGCGTGGTTCCAGACGTGAAGCAGGCCGCCCGCGAACCCGAGCACGGCCCAGTCGAGCCGGTCCTGAGCCATTCCGAGGGCGCCGACGCCGAGCCCGATCAGGATGATGCCGATGTTCTCGATCGAGTGGTACGCGAGGAGGCGCTTGAGATCGTGCTGCGCGAGCGCGAGGACGACGCCGAGAACGCCGGACGAGATCCCGAGGACGACGAGCGCGAGACCGAGCCACGTCGGGTACGCCGGCAGCATCGAAAGGACCCGGACGAGGCCATAGATTCCCAGCTTCAGGACGACGCCCGAGAGGAGCGCCGAGACGTGACTCGGCGCCGCCGCGTGCGCATCGGGCAGCCAGATGTGGAGCGGGATCACGCCCGCCTTGAGGCCGAAGCCGACGAGGGCGAGAAGGAGGATCGGGCGGAGCAGCGGGGAGGACGCGAGCGCCTCGGACGGAACGAGGAGCCATCCGCCGCTCGCGTCGCGAAGCAGCGTGAACATCGCGAAGAGAACCAGTGTTGCCGCGTGGGCCGACACGAGATAGATCCACCCCGCGCGGAGCGCCCGGGCGTCGCTCTCGTCGGTCGTGACGAGAAAATAGGCCGCGAGGGAGACGATCTCCCAGCCGGCGAGAAAGACCCACGCGTCGCCTGCCGCCATGACGAGCGCGAGGCTGGCCGTCACGATGCCGTAGAAAACGCGGAGCTTCCGCCCGTTCTCCGGGTGGCGCGCCTCGGCCCAGTAGCCCTCGCCGTAGATCGAGCCGAGGCCGGAAACGACGAAGACCGGCACGAGGAAGAACGCCGAGAGCGGGTCCAGCGAGAACGTCACGGACCCGCCGGGCAACGGCCAGGCGAAGCGCGCGGTCACCGTGTCGCCCGCGAGCGCCCACCCCGCCGCGACGGTGCCGAGGGCGCACCCGACGACGTGCAGCACGGTCGCGATCCGCTGCCCCGCCGCGCGACCCGAAGGAAACAGCAGGCCCGGGAAACCGCTGATCCCGACCAGCACCGAGGCGATCGCGAGAAGCTCGAGACTCGTCATGGGACATGCGGCCGGAGGACCGATGCGAGGAACGGCTTCACGCCGCCGCCCCTTCGACTTTTCGCGCGACCTCGAGCAGACGGGCAGCCGGCGCGCGGCGCCGGATCGCCTCGCGAAACGCCGGGTCGCGCAGGAGGTACGCGATCTTCGCCAGCATCTGCAGGTGTACGCGGGTCGTCGGGCTGACGAGAAAGAACAGCGCGAATACAGGCTGGCCGTCCGGCGCCGCGAAGTCGACCGGCTGCCGGAGGAAACAGAGTGTGAGGGAAGGCTCGTCCGTGGAGAGGGCGATCGGATTCCTCACGTGCGGGATCGCGATTCCGTCGCCGACCGCCACGACCGCGGTCGCATCGCGGGCGAGGAGCAGCTGGAGAAGAGTCTCGCGATCTCCCTCGTCCTCCAGCTTCAGCAGCACGATGATCGACCGGAGGACCTCCTCGCGGGTCGTGCCGGGGACGTCGTGGAAGACCCCTCCCCGTTCGAGGCTCTCGGCCGCCGACGGAATCCGTTCGTCCTCTTCCCCCTCGTGGAACAGGGCGGGTGCGACGGGGAGATTGCGTTCGGTCGCCCACTCGAGGAGCTCGCTCCGGTTGATCCGGTACTGGTCGTTGATCCGGTAAGCCGGCAGGTCGCCGGACTCGATCCACGCGTACACCTTCGCCTCGCGGGCGTTCAGGAGAGCCGCGGCCTCGCGCACCGTCACGCGCATGTCGGGCCCCGTCTCACCGGGATGAAGACGCCATGAGGCGCTCCTCGGCGTCGCGGATCGCGGCGATCACCTCGTCGGTGCCGCCGCTCCGGGTGATGCGGCCGATCAGGGCGGGGTTCCCGAAGATCTTCACGGCGCGCGAGATCGTGAGGAGATATCCCTGGACCGTCCGCGAGAGGATGACGACGATGACGCGAGGGCGGTGGCCGTGCGGGTCGTTGAAGCTCACGGGCTCGCGCGCGACGGCGAGCAGGATCCGCTTCCTCGGGAACCCGAAGTCCGACGGCTCGATCGGATGAGGGAACGCCGCGTCCTTGACGAGCGCGGTCGAGCAGAGCTCCTCGCGGGCCCGGATCGACTCGTAGAGCGCCTGCCGGTCGACCCCCGGGTCCAGCGTCGCCTGCATCACTATCCACGAGAGCAGTTCGTCCCGCGGCAGTCGCGGCACGCCCAACCACACGTTCTTCGACAGCAGGAGCGGGTGAATGTCGATCTCCGAAGGGGCGAGCTCCTCGAGGACCGCCTTCTGCCCTTCGATCTCCACCTTCTTGACCCGCTCGTCCAGCCAGGCGTCGATGTCCCGCTTGCGGAACCGCCACTGCGCCCCGACCCGCACGGCGGGCAGGAGGCTCCTGTCGAGCATCCGGTAGATCGTCTTCTCCGAAACCATGAGGTATTCGGAGAGCTGCTTGATGTTGAGGATCCCGCCCGTACCGTCGATGGACAGCATTGGACATCAAGGTACACCGATATCCATTCGAGGGCAACCGGAACCCGAGAAGCTCTTCAGTACCTGGGCACGGTCGGATCGATTTCCACGGCCCAGCGATCGATCCCGCCGGTCAGGTTCCAGACCTTTCGGAAGCCGGCGGACATCAGGAATTGCACCGCCTTCGCGCTGCGGACGCCGGTGCGGCAGTGGACCACGATGTCGTCGGCCGTGGAGAGCTTGTTCACGTTCGAGGGAAGAGTCCCGAGCGGGATCCTGACCGAGCCGGGAAGCTGCGAGATCGCGATCTCGTGCGGCTCGCGCACGTCCACGAGGACGAACGCGTCGCCCCTGTCCATCTTTTCCTTCAGCTCCTGCACCGTGATCGCGGGCACGCCCATCTCTCGCTTCTCCTCTTCCTTCGCCCGGGGGATACCACAGAACTCCTCGTAATCGATCAGCCGCGTCACCGTGGGATTCGGGCCGCAGACGGCGCACTCGGGGTGCTTGCGCAGCTTGAGCTGGCGAAAGCTCATGCCGAGCGCGTCCACGAGGAGGAGCCGTCCGACGAGCGATTCGCCGACTCCGAGGATGAGCTTGATCGTCTCCGTCGCCTGGATCACGCCGAGGAGGCCCGGCAGGATGCCGAGAACACCGCCCTCGGCGCAGGAGGGGACGAGTCCCGGCGGAGGCGGCTCCTGGTAGAGGCAGCGGTAGCACGGGCCCTTCGCCGCCCAGAAGACCGACGCCTGCCCCTCGAAGCGGAAGATCGAGGCGTACACGTTCGGCTTCCCGAGAAGGACACAGGCGTCGTTCACGAGGTAGCGGGTCGGAAAGTTGTCGGTGCCGTCGGCGATCACGTCGTAATCGCGGAGGAGATCGAGCGCGTTGTCCGACGAGAGGCGCACTTCGTGCGGGACGATCTTCACGTTCGGGTTGACGTCCTTCAGGCGCTCGGCCGCGGACTCGAGCTTCTTTCGCCCGACGTCCTTCGTGCCGTGCAGGATCTGCCGCTGCAGGTTCGAAGGGTCCACGACGTCGAAGTCCACGAGGCCGAGCGTGCCGACACCCGCCGCCGCGAGGTAGAGCGTGAGCGGCGAGCCGAGGCCGCCCGCGCCCACGCACAGGACGCGTGCGGCCTTCAGCTTCTTCTGCCCGTCGAGACCGACCTCCGGCATGATGAGGTGGCGGGAGTAGCGCTGGAACTCCTCGCGGCTGAGGTCGCCGGCCGGAGTCGGAGGACCGGTGACGCTCATGGAATCTCCTTCCGGCTGCGCGCGGCCATGGCTCAGGCCGAAGTCGCGAACGCGTTGCCGAGGTCCGCCACGAGGTCATCGGCGTCCTCGATGCCCACGGCCAGCCGCACGAGGTTGTCGGAGATGCCGATAGCGAGCCGCTCCGCCGTCGTGAGCTCGTAGAAGGACATGAGAGCCGGCTGCTCGATGAGGCTCTCCACTCCGCCCAAAGACGGCGCGATGATCGGCAGCGTCGTGGCGTCGATGAAGCGGGACGCGTCGTCGAGGCCTCCTTTCACCTGGAAGCTCACGACGCCGCCGAAGCCCGACATCTGGCGAGCCGCGACGTCGTGATCCGGGTGGCTCTCGAGGCCGGGATAGAAGACGCGCTCCACGCGGGGATGCGCCTCGAGCCAGCCCGCCACGCGGAGGGCCGTCTCGTTCTGGCGACGAACGCGCAGGTCGAGCGTCTTGACTCCCCGTAGGAGAAGGTACGCCGCGTGCGGGTCGAGGACGGCGCCGAGAACGCCGCGGAGGTCCCGCAGGCCGGAAATGAGGGACGCCTTCCCCGAGAGCGAGCCGGCGAGGAGGTCGTTGTGGCCGCCGAGGTACTTCGTGGCCGAATGGAGGACGAGGTCCACGCCGAAGCCGATGGGGCGCTCGTTGACGGGAGTCGCGAACGTGGAATCGATGAGGATCTTCACGCCGGGATGCCGGTCGCGGATGGCGACGAGCCGGGGAAGGTCCACGACCCTGAGGTACGGGTTCGTGGGCGATTCGGCCAGGACGAGACGCGTCTTGCCCGGGCGGATCGCCGCCTCGAGCGCCCCGTAATCCCCCGGCTCGACGAAGGTGTGGTCGATGCCCCAGCGAGGCAGCGTCGTCGAAACGAATTGCCGTGTCCGGCGGTAGCAGTCGGAGGTCATGACGACGTGCTGGCCGCTCTTCAAGAGGGCGAGAAGCGCCGTCGTAGCCGCCGCCATCCCACTCGAGAAGAGGACGCAGTCCTCGGCGCCGTCCAGCTCCGCGATCTTGCGCTCCGCCGTTCGGACTGTCGGGTTGCCGTACCGGCCGTATTCCTCGCGCTGGATCCGGCCCTCGAAGTGGTCGCGGATCTCCGCCGTGCCGTCGAAGGCGTACGTGGAGGTGCAGACGATGGGCTGCGTGACCGCGTCGAGCGCGTTCTTCCGCTTCTCCCCGCCGCGCGCGGCGCGGGTCCCGGGGCCGCGCGGTTTGGAGGTCATCGCGCCCCGCCCGCGATCGCGGGAACGATGGAGACCGAGTCCCCTTCCGCGACGGGAGTCTTCAGGCCGTCGAGGAACCGGATGTCCTCGTCGTTGACGTAGATGTTCACGAAGCTCCGGAGCGTGCGGTCTTCGCTCAGGAGCTGGGACCTCAGATCCGGATACTGCTCGAAGAGACGGTCCAGGATGGACGAGAGCTCCGCCGCCTCGACGGAAACCTCGGCGCGGTCGCCGGTGAAGCGCCTGAGCGGCGTGGGGATTCGGACGGGAACGGGCATCACGTCTCTCCTTCTCTCGAAAGCGTCGTGACGAGCTCACCCGCGACGAGGGGGCATTCGATCTCGACGCTCTCGAACGGAAGCTCCGGGCCGCGGATCTCCCACGCCCCGATGTCGCGCGCCCGGCCCTTCTGCACGGAGACGATTACGGTGAGGAGTCCGACCCAGGCGCAGGAAAGGTCGGTGGCGGAGGGACGCGCGGGGTGGTCCGGGTGGCTGTGCCAGAAACCGAGGAGGCGGAGACCCCGCGCATCGGCCTCGCGCTCCACGCGCAGGTAGTCTTTCGGCGAAACTTCGAACCTCACTCGCGGCTTGTCCTTCTCGGTGTTCGGGAGAGGGAGCATGACGCGCGCGTGGCCGCTGTCGCCCAGCAGCGCGCCACAGCCTTCGAACGGATAGGCAGCCGAGGCCGCCCCCGCGATTTCCTCGAGGAGGATGTGATCGAAACGGATCACGGGTCTTTCAGGCCGCACACTCGCCTTCCTTCGTCTCCCCGGAAGTCTGCCTTTTCTCGGACGTCGAAGTAATCCCCGGCGGAAGCGCCCCCGCCCAGGATGGACAACACTGGACAGCAAGGTACACCAATGCCCTCTTTTTGGGCAGAAGTGAGTCCCCAGGCGGTTTCGCCCGAACTTTGCGCGACCACCTCCGTATATGCCGGGGAGAGGTCTCGTATGTCGAAGAAGGTCAAGTGGATCCTGACGTCTGCCGGCGTGCTTCTCCTCGCGGGGGGAGGCGCGCTCTTCGCCTCCCGCGGAAAAGAAAAGGGCAAGGAACCCGAGCCCCCCCCGTTCCGGGTGGGAAAGGTGCAGGCGGAAGATCTCCAAGTGAGCGTCCGCGAGGTGGGCGTCGTCGACCCCGAGACCAAGGTGGACGTGAAGTCCGTCGTGTCGGGTCGCGTCGTTTCCCTCAAGGTTCGCGACGGCGCCATCGTGAAATCCGGAGACGTCCTGGCCGAGGTGGAGCCCGACGTCACGCAGGCTCAGTCCCTTTCCGACGTGAGGGCCGGCGTCACGCAGGCCGAAGTCGCCCTCAAAGACGCCGAACGCCAGCTCGCCTCCCAGGAGCGACTCTTCAAGGACGGGCTCATCGGCGGCGAGGTACTGAAGGACTTCGTCACGAAGCGTGACCTCGCGGCCGAGAACGTCAAGGCCGCCCGCCAGCGCTACCAGATCGTCGAGGGCCACGGCATCCCGATCTCCGGCGACGCCGTGACCCAGCGCGCGCGCGTGACGGCCCCGATGTCCGGCGTCGTGATCACGAAGGGCGTCGAGCTGGGCGAGACCGTCACGTCCGGCGTGTCCTCGTTCAACGCGGGAACCGTCCTCTTCACGGTCGCCGACCTCAGGACCCTGCTGATCAAGGTCAACCTGAACGAAGTCGACATCGCGAAGGTGAAGGTGGGCCAGCCCGTGCGGATCACGCTCGACGCCTATCCGCAGAAGGTCTTCACCGGCAAGGTGCGGTTCGTGGCGCCCGCCGCGAAGCTCCTGGAGAAGATCAAGGTCTTTCCGGTCGAGGTCGCGCTCGACGAGCTCGGCGACTCGTACCGCACGGGCATGAGCGCGAACGTCGAGATTCTCGGCGAGAAACGCGAGAAGGCCGTCTCGATTCCGCTCGAGGCCCTCCAGCGCGCAGACGGGAAGACGGTCGCCTACCGCCTCAAGAGCGACCTGAAGCCGAAGCTTCTCGCCGCGGCCAAGCAGGGGCTCAACGGGCGCGGCAAATACGTCTGGCTTTCGGACCACTGGAAGGACTACTACGACGCGGTCCCCGTCGCCGCCGGCATCGCGACGCTCGAGCGCGTCGAGATCCTCTCGGGCCTGAAGGGCGGCGATCAGGTCGCGCTCGAGGACCCGACGAAGAAGAAGGTCGAGAAGGACGACGACAACTGACATGCGCCCGATCATCGAGACACACGGGTTGACGAAGGTTTTCGGGTCGAACGGAATGGCCGTGCACGCGCTCTGCGGCATCGACCTCACCGTTTCGGCCGGCGAGTTCGTGGCGCTCGTGGGCCCCTCGGGCTCCGGCAAGTCGACGCTCATGGCGATCGTCGGCTGCCTCGACTCTCCGACCGCGGGCTCGTACGCGATCGACGGCACGAACGTGGAAGGCCTCTCGGGGGCCGCGCTCGCGCGCATCCGGAACGAGAAGGTCGGTTTCGTCTTCCAGAACTACAACCTCCTGCCGAAAGCCTCGGTCGCGCGAAACGTCGAGCTGCCGCTCCTCTACGCGGGCGTCGGCCGGAAGGAACGCCGCCGCCGCGCGCTCGAGCTTCTCGAGCGCGTCGGGATCCCGGAGAAGGCGAATGTGCTGCCCGCCGTGCTGTCGGGCGGCCAGCGGCAGCGTGTCGCGATCGCGCGCGCCCTCGCGAACACGCCCGCGCTCCTCCTCGCCGACGAACCGACGGGCGCCCTCGACTCGAAGACGGGCGAGGAAGTCCTCGCGCTCTTCAAGGAGCTGCACCGGCAGGGGAACTCCGTCATGCTCGTGACGCACGACCCGCACATCGCGTCCCTCGCGGAACGGCGGGTCGAGCTTCGCGACGGCCTGATCGTCTCCGACGTCACGGAGAAGCGGGCGGCGTGATCCTGAGCGGCGCCTTCCGCGAGCGCCTGTTCGGCGCCTGGGTCGAAATCCGCGAGAACTTCGGCCGCTCGACGCTCCAGACGCTCGGCGTCGTCCTCGGCGTCGCGTCGGTGCTCGGCGGTTTCTCGATCTCCGACAGCCAGCGCAGGCGCTCGGACGAGCGCTGGATGAAGCTCGGCGGCATGGACCGCCTGACCGTCCAGCCCTCGGAGGCGATCCGCGACGGGCAGCCCACCGCGCTCCAGGCCGCGAATCTCGGCCTCCGGAACGAGGACGCGAACGAAGGAGGCGCCCTCGACGCGAAGGCCATCTCCGGCGTCATGCAGCAGAAGTTCGCGCGGGCGCGCGTGCGCTCGCCTTACGCCGACCAAGACCGGCAGCTGATCGGCATCGGTGGCGACTACATGGCCCTCAACGGCTACGCCATCGAGAAGGGCCGCGCGTTCTCCGCCGAGGACTTCGAGAACGGGCGCCCGGTCGCGATTCTGGGCGCCGAAGCCGCCGCCACGTTCTTTCCGACGGGCGACGCCGTCGGCCAGACGGTCCGGCTGGGAGACATCCCCGTCGTCGTGGTCGGCACGTTCGCCGAGAAGATCTTCCGGTGGCGCGACGGACAGGGCAACCAGTTCGCGTGGCGGAACAGGATCGTGGCCGTTCCGTCGACTCTCGTCGCGCGCCGCATGCAGGGGGACAGGTGGCAGCGCGTCGACCGGGTCGCGTTCCGCATTCGGGACCTCGGCGCCATGAAGGCCTTCAGCGAGGGCCTCGGCGCGATCCTGCGTGGAAACCACCGCCAGCAGGAGGACTTCCGCATCGACGACGTCGCCGCGCGGATTCGCAAGCGGCGGAGCCAGGGCGACGTCTACAACATGATCTTCATGCTGTCGGGCATCCTGTCCCTCATCGGCGGCGGCATGGTGAACGTGAACATCCAGATGGCCACGCTCAAGGAGCGCGTGCGCGAGGTCGGCGTGAAGATGGCGATCGGCGCCTCGGGCCGCGAAGTGTTCAAGGAGTTCATGACCGAGGCGCTCCTGCTCACGGGCCTCGGGGCCCTCGTAGGATTCGCGGCGGGCGTCGCCTTCTCGAAGGTCATCACGTCGTTCCTCGAGATCCGGCTCTACATGCAGCCCGCCAGCTTCCTGTGGGCTTTCGCCCTCGCGGCCGCCTTCGGATTCCTGTTCGCACTGTACCCGGCGTGGAAAGCCAGCCGGCTTTCCCCGATGGAGGCGCTGCGATATGAGTAGCGTCCCCATCGCCGTTGAGGCTGGCGCGACTTCTCCTTTCGAGGGCAGGCGTTTGTCCTGGCGAGCAAAATTCGGTCTCTTCTACGAGGTCATCGCCGGCGGGCTCGTCGAGCTCTGGGCCCACAAGCTGCGCTCGCTCCTCACGCTGACGCTCCTCATGCTGGGGGTCTTCGCGCTCGTCGTCATGACGTCCGTTCTCGACGGCGTCCTCGACAAGGTCGGGACCGGCTTCGCCGGCATGAGCTGGGACGGCACCGTCGTGATCCAGCCGAAGACGCCCGAGACCACGGACGAGCAGAAGCGATTCGCGATGAGCCCGGGCCTGCGCTACGAGGATCTCGCGCGCCTGACCGCGCCCCACCCTGCCGTCGTCGCGTTCCTGCCGCGTGCCACGAAGCGCACGAGCGTCCGTGTCGCCGGAGGCACGGAGCGGATGTGGGTCACCGGACTGACGCCCGACTACGCGCTCCTCATGAACCGCCCGATCGCCTCGGGACGCGGCCTCACGGACGACGACCGGCGCCGCCACAGCGCGGTGGCCGTGGTGGGCTCGACTCTCGGCTCGAAACTCTTCGGCGGCGCCGACCCGATCGGGCGCGACGTCCTCGTGGACGGCAAGCCTTTCCGGATCGTCGGCCTGCAGGGACCCGTTCTCGTCTTCAACGAGGAGATGTGGCTGGATTCGAACGGCATCATGATCCCGCTCGAGACATACATGGACCGCATGGACGCGAGCCACAAGCTCACCCAGGTGGCCGTCAAGCTCCGGAAGAAGAGCGATCTCATGGATGTCTCGGCGCTCGTTCTCGGCCGGACGAAGCAGGCCCACCACGGCATCGAGGACGTCGAGATCAAGGACCTCGAGTCCGAGGCCGCGAAGAGCTACGCCGGGTTCATGGAGGAAATGCGCGGATGGCGCGTCGTGCTCTCCAGTCTCGCCGCGACCGTCCTCCTCGTGGGCGGCGTCGGCGTCCTCTCGGTCATGCTCATCTCGTTCTCGGACCGCAAGTACGAGATCGGCCTCCGAAAGTCGCTCGGCGCGTCGGACGGCGAGATCCTCGTCCAGTTCCTCCTCGAGGCCTGCGTCCTCGCCGCGCTCGGGGCGAGCGTCGGCACGGTGAGCGGGGCGGTGCTCTGCCGCGCACTGTCTCCGATGTTCCCGTGGGGCCTCGTCGTCAACCCGATGGGCCTCGCGATCGCATGGGGCGT
>JAMQPJ010000221.1 GCA_023717585.1 Thermoanaerobaculia bacterium | reverse complement strand
CGAGGTCCTGAAGGACCCTGCGCTGCTCTCCCGGCTCGTCGGGCAGGCGCTGCAGGTGCAGGTGCTCGCGCCTCCGGCCGAGCCGCTGCGCCAGTCCCAGCCGAGGCCGGTCCTCTACACCGGGTTCGCGACTCTCGTCGGGCTGATGGCCGGAGTCTTCGCCGCGTTCCTGAGGGACGCGGCCCGCACCGGGGCATGACCGGCGGAACTTGCCGAGGCGGTAAAGTAAGGCCCGGATGTCGGAAGAACGCACGGTCCGGCTCGCGGCTGCCGAGGCACTGGAGATTCCGGCGGCAAGCGGCTATCGACACGCCGGTTATGCCGCGTCGCTGTCCGAATTCGGCGCGCCGCATCGACTGCCGCTCTGCCAGGGATGGGTCCTGCGGCGGCGGATACCGGGCTTCGACTCCTGGGACGCCATGGGGTGCTATCCCCTTTTCGCCTGCCGCGACTGGTCCCGGCTCCCCCTCGATCTTGTCGAAATGGAGACCGGCCTGGTCAGCCTGACCGTGGTCACCGACCCCTTCGGAGAATACGACGAGGCACATCTGAGACGATGCTTCGGAGACCTGGTGGCTCCGTTCAAGGAGCATTTCATCGTCGATCTTGGAAGATCCCCGGACTCTTTCATTCAGTCGCATCACCGCCGGAACGCCCGCAAAGCGTTCGAGTACCTTCGCGTCGAGCGCTGCGAGGACGCGCTGCTGTTCCTGGACGAATGGTGCGACTTCTACTCCAACCTCATGGTGCGGCACAAGATCCGCGGGCTGGCGGCCTTCTCGCGCGCGGCATTCGCCCGGCAGTTGGGTGTGCCCGGCATCGTGGCCTTCCGGGCGACGCGCGAAGGGCGCAGCGTCGGAATGAATCTCTGGTACGTGCAGGGCGACGCGGCCTACTACCATCTCGGAGCGTATAGCGACGACGGCTATCGCTTTCACGCGTCATTTGCGCTGTTCCGCCGTGCCCTGGAGGACTTCGCCGATGCGGGGCTGCATCACCTCGATCTCGGCGCCGGCGCGGGCGCCGCGGGCGACGGCGCGGACGGTCTGAGCCGCTTCAAGCGCGGCTGGGCGACCGGAACACGGACGGCATACCTCTGCGGCAGGATCTTCGACCGGCCGCTCTATGCGAGCCTGACACAGGCGCGAGGCAACGCCGATACAGTCTACTTTCCGGCCTATCGTGCGGGCGAGTTCGCCTGATGGCGCAGGAAAAGAAGTACCTGGGCATCGTCGCGCACTACGAATCCTGTCTGACCAAGCATGGCGACAACCACCTCGGCGTCGACTGGCCGCGGCCGGAGGACGTGGAGACGCGACACCGCGTCATGCTCGAGGTCATCAGGCCCGAGTCGCCTGGTCGACGGGTCCGGCTGCTCGATTTCGGCTGCGGGGCCTCGCACCTCTATGAGTATCTGGTCGCGCACGGGAGAGACGACATCGAGTACGCCGGGCTCGATCTGTCGGAGAAGTTCATTCAGCTCTCGCGGGCGAAGTTTCCGCTGAACCAGTACTTCTGTCTCGACGTCCTCGACGACGTCTCGTCGCTTCCGCGTTTCGATTACGTCGTGATGAACGGGGTCTTCACCGAGAAACGCGATCTATCCTTCCACGAGATGTTTTCCTACTTCAGGCAGGCTCTCACGAAGATCTTCAGCCTTACCGACGTGGGCGTCGCCTTCAACGTGATTTCGAAGGAGGTCGACTGGGAGCGGCAGGACCTGTTCCATCTTCCTTTCGACCTGCTGGCGGCCTTCCTCTCGAGCGAGTTGACGAGGAACTTCGTCATCAGAAACGATTACGGGCTTCGCGAGTACACGACGTACGTGTACCGATAGGAGGGCGTTGGTGGCCAAGGTCATCATCTTCGGCGTCGCCGACTTCGCGAGCCTTGCGCTTTTCTACCTGCGTCACGACAGCCCTCACGAAGTCGCCGGACTGAGCGTCCATGAGGCGTATTTGCCGGCGAGCCGCGAGTTCGAGGGGCTGCCGGTGACGGCCTTCGAACACGTCGAGGAGACCTATAGCCCGTCCGAATACCTCTTTTTCGCGCCGATGTCGCACCGCAAGATGAACCGCTTGCGGGAGTCCGTCTACCTGCAGATCAAGGAGAAGGGCTACAGGCTGATCAGCTACGTCAGCTCGCGGGCGACGGTCTTTCCGGGAACGGAGGTCGGCGACAACTGCTTCATCCTCGAAGACAACACGATTCAGCCTTACACGAAAATCGGCAACGACATCGTCCTCTGGAGCGGAAATCACATCGGGCACCACAGCGTCATCAAGGACCACGTACTCTTCACCTCGCATGTCGTGCTCTCGGGCCACTGCGTCGTGGAGCCGTACTCTTTCTTCGGCGTCAACGCCACCATTCGGGACGGCGTGCGGATCGCCGAGGGCTCTCTGATCGCCATGGCGGCCGCCGTCACGAGGGATACGGAGCCGTGGGGCGTATACAAGGGCAGTCCCGCGAAGAAGGCTGACGTCTTGAGTCGAGATCTCGACTTCTGATGGAATCGGGCACGCGGAGGGCCAACAGGCCGTGAAGTGGGTGAAGAAGGGCCTGATCTTCAAGGCTGAAGGCCAGCACGAGTGGATGGCGCATCACGCCTCGCTGGCGGTCGCTGACCCGGTCGACGGCCGGGTGCTGAGGATTTACTTCAGCTCCCGCGACGTCAACGGGAAGTCGAGCATCCTTTTCATCGAGGTCGACGCCGACGATCCGCGCCGCGTTCT
>JAMQPJ010000070.1 GCA_023717585.1 Thermoanaerobaculia bacterium | reverse complement strand
GCCCTGAACTTCTACGAGGACGTCTGGGGCGAGCCCAACTCCTTCGCGCGGGACATCGACCGGTACCGGAAGGCGACGCCCGCCTCGGTCCTCGCGACCGCGAGGCAGGTGCTGACACCGAACGCGCGCGTCGTGTACCGGGTCCTCCCCGAGCAGCCGAAGCGCGCGCCCTCGGCCCGCGACGCGCGGCCCGCAGACGGGCCCTCCAGGTCGTTCCGGCCGACGTCCCCCGAGAGATTCGCGCTGTCGAACGGCATTCCGGTCCAGCTCTGGAGGACGCCCGACCTTCCGCTCACGCGCACGGCGCTCGTGTTCCGCCCGGACGGCGCGCTCGACGCAACGGCGGCGGAGGCGGGCCTCTCTTCGATGATGGCCGCGATGATCGACGAGGGCGCCGGCCCGCGGGACGCCCTCGCTTTCGGCGAGGCGGTTGCCGCCCTCGGCGGCAGCTTCTCGACCGGGGCGACCCGGCGATCCGTGCAGGCGAGCCTGACCGTTCTCTCGCGGAATTTCTCCGCAGGGGTGCCGCTCCTCGCGGACGCCGTCCGCCGGGCGCGTTTCGAAACGAAGGACTTCGAGCGCGTCAAGCGGCTCACGCTGGACGAGCTCGCGCAGTCGGAAGACGAGGCCCCGGCCGTGGCCGATCGCGTCGCGTCGCGCGCGCTCTTCGGCGACTCCCACCCGTACGCATGGCCGCCGGACGGCACGCTGGCTTCCGCCTCGGGAATCACGCTCGAGCGTGTGAGGGCCGCGCACGCGGCGCTCGTACGCCCCGACACCGCGACTCTTCTCGTCGCGAGCAGCCTGGCCACGGCCGACGTGAGAGCAGCGCTGGAAAACGCCTTCGGCGACTGGAAGTCGGCCGGGCCGGCTCCAGGGCGGCCTCCGGTTCCCGCGTCGTACGCGCCCGCCGGGAAGGGCCTCCGGATCTACCTCGTGGACCGGCCCGACTCGCCCCAGACGAGCGTCCGCTTCCTCGGGCCTTCGCCCCGCTTCGAGGACCCGTCGCGCGTCCCGTTGCGGCTCCTCGGCATGATCCTCGGCGGCAGCTTCACGAGCCGCCTCGAGCAGAACCTGCGCGAGAAACACGGCTACGTCTACCACTCCGGAGCGGGATTCTCGCCGGGGTCCGTCCTCGGCACGTTCTCCGCCGGGGCCGAGGTCAGCTCGAAGGACACCGGCGCGGCGCTCAAGGAGTTCCTCGCCGAGTTTGCGCGGCTCTCCTCGGGCGACGTGACGGACGAGGAAGCCGGCAAGGCCCGCGGCCTCGTGAAGAACGGCGCGGTGCAGGGCTTCTCCGGTCTCTCGGGAATTTTGGCGACTGCCACGAATTACGCCGAGCTCGGCGTCCCCTTCGAGACTCTGGGCGAGGACCTCGCGGCCCAATCCTCGCTCGATGCCGCCGCCCTGAACGCGGCCGCGAAGACCGCGATCGCGCTCGATCGCGGAGTCCTCGTCCTCGTCGGCGACAAGGCGACCATCCTGCCGCAGCTCAAAGGCCTTCCGCTCCCGGCCCCGATCGAGGTCGACGCGTGGGGGGCTAGACGCTGACGATGACGCCTTCGCGAATGCAGCCCGCCTCCGCGTCCCAGACCGGGGGCTCTCCGAATTCGCGGGCCTTGCCGGTGGCCCAGAGATAGGCCGTGAAGGCGGCGGCGGCCGCGTCGAGCTGATCGTGGGTGATGGCATCGCATCCGACGGGCAGCTCGAGTCCGTGCTCGCGGAGAATGTCGTACCGCGCGCGCCGCCCGGCGGGCAGGGTTTTCTTCGGAGGCCTTCGCCCCGCCCACTTCGGCCAGACGTCCCCCGGATACACCTCCAGGAGCGACGTCGTCTCCCACGGCGCCTCCCCGAGGAGGCCCAGACCCGAGTTTCTGAGCGCGGCGAAGAGCTCGACGCTGCCGCGGACGAGGCCCGCGTAAGGCGTTCCGGCCCTCGCGAAGGTCGCGCCGGACTTGCCGGGGGCACGTAGAAGGCGCTCGGCCTCACGCATGGTCCGGCCGGGGGCGGCCAGCCCCTGCGGTCCGTCGATCGCGACGACGAATCCGTCCGCGAGGGCCGCTCCGGGGATCATCCGGTCGCCCCCCGGCTCGTAGGTCCACGTGGTGAAGTGAACGCGCCGCCACCGATCCATGAGGGCGAGCGTCACCGGGCGGCTCGTCTGGGCGAAGGGGTCGGTAAGGTCGATTCCGATGAACCAGGCGCGCGCGGGAGGAGGAG
>JAMQPJ010000171.1 GCA_023717585.1 Thermoanaerobaculia bacterium | reverse complement strand
TGCTCCCTCTCGCTTCGTGCAAGCGTCTCCGCAGGCAGCAACGTTCTGCAAATTTCTTCGAAGGTGAGAAATTCAACGCCGTCGCTCTTCCAGGCGGCGAGCAATTCCGCGAACGGCGTGAAAAAGACGGCGCCGCCTTCGATCTCCGTGTGAATCGAGTGGATGTCGAAGGCGGTTTGCGCGGCGCCTGCATCCGGCGCCCGCGCCGCAAGCTCAGCTCCGCCGGCACCTGCCGCGCCTCCCCCTATTCCCCTTCTAAGAAATTTGCAGGCCTTCACCACCTGTGAGCCGTCCCCAGGCAACGAGAAGGCGAGAAGCTCGTCCAGCGTCGGCAGCGTCGACGGGATCTCGAGCACCTGACTCGCGGTTCCATCCGCGCGCAGCGGAAAGAACGGCGTGCCTCCGCGCGTGTCCGAGGTCGCCACGAGGCCGTGCGCCTCCTGCACCTCGACCGAGAGCGACGTCGCCGTCCAGCCCGGAGCCGCCTGGTACCGCGCTCTCTCCCCGAAGATCTCGGCGAAGCGCGCGTGCTGTTTCGCGACGATCTCCTCGATCTCGACCCTGGTCATCCTCGGCAGGCGGTCGTGCCAGTCGACGTGGTCCCACGCGTGGATGCCCACCGCGTGTCCCGCGGCCGCGGCCTCGCGCATCCGGACGACGGTCTCGCGCCGCCGGCCGATGTCGGGCGCCGGGAGGAGCGTCCCGTAGAGCATCGTGCGAATCCCGTAGGACGCCGCCGGGCTCGCCGAGAGGACCTTCCGGACGAAGCCCTTGCGGAAGACGCGCTTGATCGCCTTGCCGCTCGTGTCGGGCCCGAGCGAGAAGAAGAACGTCGCCTTGATCCCGTGCTTTTCGAACAGGTCGACGAGCCGCGGCACGCCCTCGAGAGTCCCGCGGTAGGTGTCGACGTCGACCTTGAGGGCGAGCTTTCTCAAACGACGGGAGGCTTGCGGCCTTTGAGGTAGAAGTCGAGAGTCTTCCTGAGGCCCGTCGGAAAGTCGGTCTTCGGCGTCCACCCGAGGAGCCGCTTCGCCTTCGCGACGGAGGGGACGCGCGTCGTGATGTCCTGATAGCCCTCGCCGTAGTACTTCCTCGCCGAGACTTTCACGATCCGCGTCTTCTTCGCGGCGGCCGCAAACTTCGGATACGCCGCCACGGCGTCGATCAGGGCATGCGCGAGCTCGACGATCGACAGGTCGGCCTGAGGGTTCCCGAGGTTGAAGATCTGGCTGTCGGCCTTTCCCCGGGGGTTCTCGAGGATCGTCATGAGGCCGTCGATGCCGTCCTCGATGTACGTGAAGCACCGGCGCTGCGCGCCCCCGTCCACGAGCTTGATGGGCACGCCGTACAGGATGTTGTGCAGGAACTGCGTGAGGACGCGGCTCGATCCTTCTTTCGGCGCGTCCACGTTGTCGAGGTGCGGGCCGTACCAGTTGAAGGGCCGGAAGAGCGTGTATTTCAGCCCCTGCGCCGTCCCCATCGCGGCGATGACGCGGTCGAGAAGCTGCTTGGAGGCCGAGTAGATCCAGCGGGGCTTTGCGATGGGGCCGTAGACCAGCGGCGAGCGGTCCTCGTCGAATTCCTTGTCCGGGCACATCCCGTAGACCTCGGACGTGGACGGGAAGACGACGCGCCTCCCGTACTTCCCAGCCATCTTGATGATCCGGAGGTTCTCCTCGAAGTCCAGCTCGAAGACGGCGAGCGGGTTTTTCACATAGGCCGCGGGAGTCGCGATCGCGACGAGGGGCAGCACGACGTCGGCTTTCTTGACGTGGTATTCGATCCACTCGCGGTTGATCGCGATGTCGCCCTCGAGAAAGCGGAAACGCCTGTCGGGCAGGAACTCCTCGATGCGGTCGCTTCCGACGTCGAGGCCGAAGACCTCCCAGTCCGTGGCCGTCAGGATGCGGCGCGTGAGGGCGTTCCCGATGAAGCCGTTGACGCCGAGGATCAGGACTCGCATGGGTCTCCCTTCCGAGATCTCATCGCAATCCAGTCTACAAGGGAGCCCCGCGCGGGTCAGACACTGCTCAGGAGCCAGGAGTGGAATCCCCCGGCGTCGAGATCCCGCCCGCCCTCGGGCCGGGCCGCCAGAATCTCGACCGTGCGGTCGTCCCCCGCGAAGACGATCACGGAGTGCTCCGTCAGCTCGACCTTTCCCGGGAACACGTCGTGTCCGCCGTGAGGCGAGTGGCGCGTCTTCCAGACCGTGACTTTCTTTCCGAAGACGTCCGTGAACGCGCCGGGCCAGGGTTTCGCGACGGCGCGCACGAGGTCGTGAATCTCTTTCGCGGAACGCGTCCAGTCGATGAGACCGTCCTCGGGCTTGCGGCCGCCGAAGTACGAGCCCTTCGAGAGGTCGAGCGAAATGCGCGGGGCATCGCCCGCCTTGAGGCGCGGGAGCGACCGCGCGAGAACCAGCGCGGCCGCGTCCGCCACCCGGCGCGAAACGGTCAGTGCATCGTCGTCGGGCCCGATCGGGACGCGCTCCTGGTCCACGAGGTCGCCGGCGTCCGGCTTCTCGGTCATGTAGTGAAGCGATGCCCCCGTCTCCGTCGCGCCCTGCAGAATGGCCCAGTTCACCGGCGAGCGGCCCCGGAACGCGGGCAGGAGCGAGCCGTGCATGTTGAGGGCTCCGCGCCGCGCGAGCGCCAGGACGCGTCCCGGAATGATCTTCCGGAAGTAGAAGGAGAAGAGGAAGTCGGGTGCGAAGGCGCGGATTCGCGCTTCGTCTCCCGGGTCGCTCAGGTCGGCGACGCGCCGCGGCTCGATGCCATGCGTTCGGGCCAGCTCGGCCACGGAGTCGAACCAGCGCTCCTCGCCCGGTGCGTCGTCGTGCGTGTAGACCCTGCGCACGCTCTCGCCGGCGTCGAAGAGCGTCTTCAAACATTTATATCCGACGTCGGAGTAAGCACAGACGACGATCCCACCCATCAACGTTTCCCTCGAACAGACATCAACCCCCCCACACTTTCCGGATCAGGAAGCGCGGACGCCCGCGCACCTGCTGGTAGATGCGGCCCACGTATTCGCCCACGATCCCGATCCCGGCCATGAGGACCCCCATGACGACGAAGGCGAGCGCGAAGAGCGTGAAGACGCCCTCCGCCTCGGCGCCGCCGACGAGCCGGCGCACGAGCAGGAAAACGCCGAACCCGAAGCCCGAGAGGGCCGTGACGAACCCGAAGAGCGTGAAGAGCTGCAGCGGCACGACGGAAAAACCGGTCATGAGGTCGAAGTTGAGGCGCACGAGCTTGTACAGAGAATACTTCGACTCGCCCGCCGTGCGCTCGGCGTGGGCCACGGGGATCTCGATCGGCCGCCGGGCGTATTGCTGGGCGAGCGCCGGAATGAACGTCGCGGCCTCGTCCGAGGCCGACATGACGTCCACGACGTCGCGGTGGTAGCCGCGCAGCATGCAGCCGTAGTCGTTCAGGCGCATGCCGGTGATCATGGCC
>JAMQPJ010000152.1 GCA_023717585.1 Thermoanaerobaculia bacterium | reverse complement strand
TCCGACGGGGCCGCCACCGGCGGCGCCACGGCGTTGAGGTGGGCGGCGATGTACTCGACGGGAGCCTTGCCCTCGAACGGGCGCTGGCCCGCGAGCACCTGGTAGAAGATCACGCCGAGGCTGTACACGTCGCTCCGCCAGTCCAGCGCCGCGCCGTGTCCGAGCGAGCCGAGCTGCTCCGGCGATCCGTAGGCGACCTTGCCGAGGAAAAATCCCGTCGCGGTCAGGGACTCCAGGCCCGTTGCCTTCTCGAACAGCTTCGCAACGCCGAAATCGAGGAGCTTCACGAGCCGGTCGCCGCCGCGCTCGATGACGAGGATGTTGTCGGGCGACAGGTCGCGATGCACGATTCCGCGCGACGCGAGGTAGGCCAGTCCGTGGGCCGCCTGCACGAGGAGCGGAACCGTCTCGGTCCATGGCCGTCCCGCGAAGGACGTCAGCGGCACGCCGTCGAGGTACTCCATCGAGAGCCAGGGCGTCCCGTCCTCCTCGCCGATCTCGAAGAACGAGACGACGTTGACGTGCAGGAGGCTCTTGAGGATCGCCGCCTCGCGGTCGAAGCGCACGCGCGCCTCGTTGAGGTGGACCGACGATTCGGCTCCCGGCGCCTCCGATTCGCGAATGACCTTGAGGGCGACCGCGCGGCCATCGCGCTCGTCGACGGCCTGGTAGACGATTCCCATGCCGCCCCGGCCGATCCGCTTCAGGATGCGGAAATGGGCGATGCGCTCGACGGCCCCGGCGACCAACCCGTCACCGTCCCGTGCCGGCCGCCGCCGGGCGCAGGAAGATGTTGGCCGGGTCGCCCGACACGACGTCGATCTTCGAGGCGAAGGCCAGGAACACGCCGTCGCCGCCCACCTGGCGCACCACGATGCGCACGTCGGTGAGCTCCGAGAGGTTGAGTCCGAGGACGCTGCGGAACAGCTCCTCCGAGATGTAGCCGTTCGGCGGGATCCGCCTGGGGGCGGTGGCGATCGGCACGAACGACCCCGGCAGGTACGCCGCGACGACGACGTCGCAGTACGAGCCGGTGACCTCGTTTAGGATGAGGTTCGTGCGGTAGGCCGACGAGCTCTCGGCGCCGTCGAACTCCATCGTCCCGAGGTTCGACTGGAAGGAAGAGTACCCGTGCCGGTAGGAATAGCCTTCCATGCCGGTCTTGAAATCCCCGACGCCGGTCGCGGGCGACACCGTGTAAGCCTCGGTCTGCACGTCCACGTCCGCCCAGCCCTCCTTGCAGCACGTCCCGTCGTTGTTCATCACGTTCTCGATCTCGATGTGCCCGAACGTACCGGTGAGCGGCGGGAGATCGAAGAGCTCTTCGAGAACGTCCTCACGGGAGAAAACCGTCCCTCTTCCGAGAGCTTGGGGCAAGGTCCTGATGATGTTGCCGTCGACGTCGACGTATTTGAGGCGCAGGTCGCGCTCGACACCCGCGGTGTTCGTGAGCGTGATGCGCGTCCTCCAGAAAGGCCTCGATCCGTCCTCCAGGGGGGCGCCGCCCGCGTGGACCGCAGGGAACGAAAGCGTGGGGGGAAAGCCGCCCTGCGGCAACGTCGAGAACGCGGTTCGCGCCCCGCCGCCGGTCGCGCCGCTCACGCCGGCACTCTGCAGCGGCTGGAGGCCGCTCTTCGTGACGCCCACGTGAAGCGAGGAATCCTGTGTGCGGTTGTCGATCACAGTGGCCATTCCGACAACGGAGCCCTTCGCTCCCCCATCCGGGTCGGCCGCGCTGTTGTCCTTCCACGTGATCTGGGCGTACGCGTAGACCGCCTGGAGAGGCGCTGCGTCGAAAAGATCCGCCTCGTCGAAGAGCTGAACGGTCGTGTTTGCGGGAATGGTGCGCTCGAGGCTCACCGGAACGCCGTTCTTCAGGATGCGATCACCGTTCTTGTCGAAGAGATCCACGAGAACCTTCGTGTCGAAGCCCGAGGTCTCGAGGAGGAGAAGGTTGGACCGGCGATTCGCGTCATGCGCCAGGCCCGACACCCAGTACAGCGGGTCGCTCTGCTTCACGCCCTCGCCCGGAATCGTGGGCCGCATTTCGAAGCCGTACTGTCCGGTCGCAGGCGTGGTCGCGAAGGTCGTGCGGCGCGAGGCGTTTCGTGCCGCCACCGTCGCGGGCAGCGGCCGGTTGTTGACGAGGGCGGTGGCGGTCAGCGTGGGCGCCGTCGAGCGCACCTCGACCGTGAACGCCCCTTCTGAGCCGAGGAGCGTCCCGACGACGTTGCGGTAGCGGCGGGTCTCGCCGGCCGCGAGCGTGAGGTCGTAGCGGCGGAGCGCCGAGCCGTCGGACGGACCGCCGATCGGGTTGAACAGGAGCGACACCGGCACGGCGTTCACCGCGTCGGAGTTCGTCAGCCACAGGTCGGCCGCGAAGCGCCCCACCCCTCTCGCATCCACGGCATTCGGGAAGGCGGCATACAGGAGGCGCGTGCGGGCGGCCGCCGCGGGCGTCGCGCCCGCGCCGCCTGCCGTCGGAGCGACAGCGGGTCCGTCGTCCGTCACGAGAAGCGTCTCGGCTCCTTCCGGGAAGCCGACCGTGGCGAGCGACACGGCTCCGACCTCCGTTCCGGTGCCCGAGCGACGCCTCGCGCGGTCCACGACGAGCTGAACCGTGCGCGTCTCGCGCGCCGCGAGCGGCCGATCCCAGGGCTGGCCGTCCAGCGACACGACGGTGAGCCACGGCGCGCGGACGGTCGCGACGATCGCCGCGGTGGCGTCCGAAGGATTCACGATCGAACGGAGGACCGGATTCCCGTCGCGGTCGATGTCCACTCCCGGGTCGCTCCAGACGACCCCTGCATTCGCCGGAGCGGCCGAGAGCATGCAGTCGACGGGAACCGTGAGGGTCGTTTCGCCCGCCGTGAGCACGACCGACGCGTGCACGGGACGCTGCAGCACGGAGACGTAGAGCGAGGTCACGACGACCGCGGATTCGGCGTTCGGGGCCAGCGCGAACGAATCCGGCGCGAGAAGGAAGCCGCTGTCGTCCGCCTTTGCGCGCACGGCGATCGTTTCGGTCCCGCCGTTGCGAACGACGAAGGACGTCGTCAGGCGGGTGCCGGCCGCCGGGACGAGCGCCGCGATCGGGGCCGGCTCGGACACGAGGAGCAGCGCCGGCTTCAGCACGTTGCCCACCGTGACGCGAAGAGACGGAGACCAGGGGCCCAGCGCGCCACAGGACGCCTCGGCCCGCACCTGGAAAACGTAGTCGCCGGGTGCGCCCGAGAAGGACGCGACGCCTCCGTCGACGACCCATTCGCGGCCTTCCGGCTCGAAGGCCGATGTCCGGCGAATACGGAATCTCAGGCCGGTCGGCCCGCCGCCCGGGCCCGGCCCGGAGCCGAGCGTGTTCCACGTGACGACCCACGTCGAATACGCGGGCGGATTCGAAGGATCGACGTGCAGCTCGCCGACGGAAAGGGGCGCATCGCACAGGGTTTTCACGGGCACGGCGACGACGTTGGACACGATGGCGGCGAGCGAAAGGGTTGGACAGGACGACTTGACCACGATCCGGTGGTAGAGGACCCTCGCGCTCGCGGCACCCGGCGTCAGAGTGATCGCCGACCGCAGGGTGACGGTCTGGTCGACGCCCGAGGCGAAGTTCGCGTCCTGGGAGCGCTCGACGACGTAGTAATCCGCGTTCTGGGCCGTCGGGCTCGTGAGGACGTTCGTCCACGAGAGCGAATACGACTCCCCCGCCTGGACCCCGGCGGGTCCCGTCAGGACGGGAGCCGGGACCGGACAGGCCGCCACGAGGGCTCCAGGCGCCCATAGGGCCGCCAGGGCTCCGAGCAGAGCCCCTCCGAGAACGGACCGTGAAAGCCGGGAGTTCGAACTCATCCTTCTCTAGAATCCCTCTCGATGCGCTCTTGGGAGTGTCTCGCCGCGGGCACCATCCCACGGCGAACCGGGTCCGTGGGGGTGATCGCCGCCCTGCTGTTCGCCCTCACCGGCCCGCTGCCCGCACAAGTGAGTCTACCCCCGGACGCTGCCGTGAGGGCCTATCAGGCGGGACAGGCGGCCGCGCTCCGGAAAGACTGGCCGCTCGTGATCCGGAAGATGAACGACGCGCTGGCGACCGGCCACACGCACGCGAAGCGGCACTTCGGCGCGAGCCGCTACACGGTGGATCTCTACGACCCCTATTACTGGCTGGGCGTCGCGCACATGGAGCTCGGCGAGGTTCTCGAGGCGAAGCGCAACCTTCTCCTCTCGCGGAGCGAAGGCGTCATCGACGGGTTTTCGGAATCCGCGGATCTCCTCGGCCGGCTCGGGGCGCTCGAGCGCCGCGAGGCCCAGCAGTCCACCGTGCGGGAAGCGCCCACGCCGGCGCCACCGGAGCCGACGCCTGCGGTGCCGGTGCCGGTCGGTATCCCGGCGGCGGTCCCTACGGATGGCGTGCCGGCCCCGGACGCAGGGGCCAGGGAGCCACAGGGCGCCGGGGGTGCCGGTGCCGAGCGCATCCTGACGCTCTTTTCGGCCGGCGACTTCGCAGGGGCCGAAGCCGGAGTCGAGAGTCTCCGGCGCGCCCGCCCGGACGCCCGGGAAGCGGACCTTCTCGCCTCCCTCGTTCTCGGAACGCGCTACGTCCTCGAGGGAAGGACCGATCCGAACCTTCTCGCCCGCGCGAAGAAGGCCCTTGCTGCCTGGCGGAAGAGGGGCGGCGCGCGGCGCACCGAGGAGACGTTTCTTTCGCCGTCGCTTCTCGCGACGCTGAACGGGACCTGAAGTCTTAGCGCGAGCGGACGACCCAGGTGCCGGCCGCAAGGTCCTGAAAGGCTCTCTTGTCCTTCTCGAAGAACGCCCACACCCAACCGAGGCCCAGCGGCAGGCCTGCCAGCACGAGGACGACCGCGCGGATCAGAGCCGCCTTCCAGCCGATGCCCCGTCCCCCGATCTCCCCGCGTTTGACGACCGTGAGCCCGAGAAGGGACTTGCCGGGAGTGCGCCCCCGCCAGGCCCACCCTCCGACGACATAGAGGGCATTTGCCAGCGCGGCGAGGAGGAACGAGAGAGCCGTGATGCCTCGAAAGGCCCAGTCCGGGGCCGCGTCGCGGGTCTGGAGCTCCCCGCGGAAGTAATCGATGAGGAACACGGGGGCGAACAGGAGGAGGTTGATCGCCGTGAGGATGACGGCATCGACGAGAGCCGCGAGGAGGCGCGCGAAAGGGTTCGCGGCGTGTCGCGGGCCCGCGTTCACCGGCGGGGCTCGCCGCTCGCGGAACGCCGCCGCTCGCTCGACCGTCGCGGGACGCGGGGGCGCCTGCGACGAGTTGATCTCGATCGAGACGTCCGCCAGCTCGCGGGCGGCGATCGCCGACGGGAACGGCTCCGCGAGCACCGGGATGCCGTCGGATGGCGCCACGGTCGAGAGCTCGTCCGCCGGCCGGAGAGCCGCCGGGAAGGCTTCGCGGAACCCGGAGCCGGGCCCGGCGGGGGCGCCTTTCCGATCGACGTCGCGGAACAGCTCGGAGGCCGACATCTCGTCGGGCGGAACCACGGACGAAGGGGACGGGACCCCCGCACTCGTGCCGTCCGGAAGCGGGTCGTACGTGATTCCCGACGGCGGCCGCGGCGGGGCGCCGGGTGTGGCGACGGCCGCGGGCTGGGGCGGCAGGTCGTCCGGCCCGAGGAGCGCGGTGCGTTCGGACGGCACGTTCGGCGGCACGATGCGAAGGTCGACGACGGCCGCGCCGATCTGGACGCGGTCGCCGCTCTGGAGCCGCGTCTCGCGGGAAATCCTCTTGCCGCCTACATAGGTGCCGTTCGAGGAGTTGAGGTCCTTGACGATGGCCTCGCCCTTGTTGAGCGTAAGGAGCGCGTGCGAACGCGAAACGGACTCGTGCTCGAGTCGAACGGTCGACGTCCGGCTGCGTCCCAGCGTGGCCTCGCCGTCCGAGAGGTCGATCTCGCGGCCCTCCACCGAGAGCACATAACGGAAGACATCGTTCGTCACGGTGACGGAAATTGTACGCGCCTCCGGCTTGCCGCGTCACCGTGCGAAGACCGCGAGCTGGTTCATGCCGAAGAGGAAGCGCCGGTATGCGATCGAGGAGAGACCCGCGGACCGCCCCGCCGCCTCGAGATCCTCCCGCGAGAGGAGGTCCTCGTGCTCACCGTGGGCGTGGGACGACAGGAGGCCGAGGGCGGCCCCGGCTTCGAGGGGCCAGCGGCCGATCGGATGCGGGGTCGTCGCAATCAACCGGCCTCCCGGGGAAAGGAGAGGGGAAAGGCGAGCGAGAACCGCGGAAGGGTCGGCCACGTGCTCGAGGACCGCGAGAAGGAGAATTCCTTCGAAAGGTGCCCTCTCCTGGAGCGCCGCCGGAGCCGCGCCTCGTCCGACGTCCCATTCGAAGAAATCTCTTCCGGGGAACCGCCGCCGCTGCTCGGCAAGGACATCGGGATTGCGGTCTGCGCCCGTGTAGTCCGGGATTCGCGTCGCGAGGTCCGTCAGGCCGCAGCCGACGTCGAGGACGCGCGCGCCCGCGGGCACGTGCGGCAACGCCGCGGCGAGGCGGATCGCCCCGACGCGCCTCGTGAGCCGGCCAAAGAAGTGCGACGGGCGGGAAAGAGGGGACACGAAGGGGTTTTACACCCTCCGCGTAATATCGTCTCCAGGATGCCCGGAAGAGACGCTGTCAGCAGAGCTTCGTTCACCCTGCGCGACGCGCAGCCGGCCGACGTGCCCGCGATCGTCGCCCTGATCGGCGATCTCGCGGCGTACGAAAAGCAGCCCGAGGACTGCCATGCCGACCCCCGGCTCCTCGAAGAGCATCTCTTCGGGGCGAATCGATTTGCTGAAGTCGTCCTGGCGGAGCGGGCCGGCGAGACCGTGGGCTTCGCGCTCTTCTTCCACAACTACTCGACGTGGCTGACCCGGCCCGGCCTCTACCTCGAAGACCTTTTCGTCAAGCCCGCCTTCCGGGGACTCGGAATCGGCGAGGCCCTTCTCACGCATCTTGCCCGGCTCGCGGTCGCACGCGGCTGCGGGCGCATGGAGTGGAGCGTCCTCACCTGGAACGAAACGGCGATCGGATTCTACAAGCGGCTCGGAGCGGTCCCGATGGACGGATGGCAGGTGTACCGTCTGGCGGGAGACGCCCTGAACCGTCTCGGGCGATAATCGACCCAGTCCTGGGGGCAACGACACGTGCAGAAGAGCCGATCACAGACGGACACGCAGCCCATCCGCCCGCGTGAAGGGCGAAAGGGCTCCGGCGTCTCGCGCCGGCCGGTGTCGCTGCTCGTCGATTCGCCGGACCCCACGGCTCTCTTCGACCGCATGGGCCGGATTCTCCTCGCGAACGAGGCCGCGCTCTCCGAAGGCACGCCCGGGCCGGGCACCTTCGACGGCGCGCCCGAGAGTGCGCCGCCTTTCTGGCTTTCGCCGGCCGGGCGCGACAGCCTGATCGAGGCCACGGCCATGCCGGGAGGCGCGCGGAACTTCGAGGTGCGCATTCCTGCCGGACCCGAAACCGGCGAGCGCATTTTCTGGGTCGCGACGCGTGTCGCCGCCGAGTCCGCGGCCGGAGGGTTTCTCGCGGCGGCCCGGGAGGTGACCGGAGCGGTCGGCGACCTCTCGCGCGCGGAGCCCGGCGAGACCGTGGCCGAGGCCGCCGACGCGCTCACCGGGTTCGCGAACCGCGAGCAGTTCCACTTCGAGCTCGAGCGCGAGATCGCGCGCGCAGACCTCTTCGGCCGGCCCCTCGCGCTCCTCGTCTTCGGGCTCGACAATTTCAAGACCCTGAACGACACGCACGGGCTCCTCGCAGGCGACGATTACCTGCGTTCGATGGCGGAGACTCTTCGCGGCACGCTGATGGGGGGCGAGACCGCCGGGCGTGTCGGCGGCGACGAGATCGCGATGCTGCTTCCCGGCGCCACCGCGGCGGAAGCCGCGCCGCGCGCCGAAGCGGTGACCGCTCTCATCCGCCGGCTCGCGCCGGTGTGGGAAGGCAACGCGCTCACCCTGACCGCGAGCGCGGGCGTCGCGGTCTTCCCCGAGCACGCGGGCGGCGCCGCCGACCTCTTTCTCGCGGCCGATCTCGCGATGCACCAGGCCAAGCGTCGCGGCGGAGGTCGCGTGCGCCTCCACGACCCCCTGGATCGCGAGCGCGACCGCACGGGCCGGCTGCGCGAACAGTCGAATCGCATTCGCGCCGCGCTCGCCGAGTCCCGTTTCGTCCCCTATTTCCAGCCGGTGGCGGAGGTCGGTAGCGGCCGCATCGTGGCCGTCGAGACGCTCGCCCGGATGCGCGAGCCCGATGGACGCATCGCCCTCCCCGCCGAATTCCTCGGTGCCGCCGAGCGATTCGGCATCGTGACGGCCATCGATCGCGCCATCATCACGGCGGCCTTCGACGCCCTCGCGACGGCACGCAAGAGGATCAGCCCCGAGCTCGAGATCGGCATCAACCTGTCGGGCCTCGACTTCGACGACGACACGCTCGTCGCCGACATCTCGCGGATGGCCCGCGCGAAGGGCATCCGCCCCGAGCGCGTCACGTTCGAGATCACGGAAACCGCAGCGCTCAGGGACTTCGACCGCGTGCGGGATTTCACTCTCGCGCTCACCGGCGAGGGCTTCCATTTCGCGCTGGACGACTTCGGCATGGGTTTCTCGTCGTTCCGCTATTTGCGTGAGCTGCCCGTCTCTTCGCTGAAGCTCGACATCAGCTACGTTCGGGACCTCCCGAAGGAGAAGGCGAACCGCGTCTTCGTGCGGGGAATGGCGGGGATCTGCCGCGGCCTCGGGGTGAAGACCGTCGCCGAGGGCGTCGAGTCCGAGGAGGTCATGGACATCCTGCCCGAGCTGGGAGTCGATCGCGCGCAGGGCTGGCACGTGGGTTATCCCTCCCCCGACCTGCCGATCGTCGAGGCGGGCGCGAGTCTCATCCTCCCGCGGAGACCGAAGCCCTGATCCAATCGCCCCCGGGCCGCAAGGGCCGTGTATCGGGGCTCGCCGTCGACGCCCTGCTGATCGTCCTGCTCGGTGCGCTCGTGGCCGGGGTCGTCGGGCTCGCCCAACGCTGGGAGGCGCCGATCCGCCAGGCCGTGGAGATCGATCTTTCGCCCTCGGCTCTGCCTCTCTACACCCTTCTTTCCCTCTCGCGCGGCTTCGCGGCCTATCTGCTGTCCCTGGCCTTCACGCTCACGTACGGGACGATCGCCGCCCACGGCAGGCGCGCCGAGAAAATCATGCTGCCGCTCCTCGACATCGGGCAGGGAATTCCGGTGCTCGGCTTCCTCCCGGGCCTCGTCCTCGGAATGGTCGCGCTCTTCCCCCGGACGAACGTCGGCCTCGAGCTCGCCTGCATCGTCATGATCTTCACCGGTCAGGTGTGGAACATGACGTTCTCCTACATCGGCTCCCTGCGATCGATACCGGAGGAGCTCCACGAGGTCGCCCGCATCCATCGCTTCTCGTTCTGGAAGCGCTTCCGGACCGTGGAGCTTTCCTCGTCCGTGATCGGGCTCGTCTGGAACTCCATGATGTCGATGGCGGGCGGCTGGTTCTTCCTGACCGTCAACGAGGCCTTCACGCTCGGCGACCGGGACTTCCGGCTTCCCGGCATCGGCTCGTACATGGCCGTCGCGATCGAGAAGGGCGACGGCCGGGCCATGGGGTGGGCCATCGTCGCGATGGTCGTCATGATCGTGACCTGCGACCAGCTTCTCTGGCGTCCGCTCGTCGCCTGGTCGCAGCGCTTCCGCAACGCGGACGTCGAGGGCGAGGCGGCCCCCGAATCGTGGGTTCTGAACCTCGTGCGCCGCTCGGCGTTCCTCAGGAGGGCTCGCCTTCGCAGGAGGCGCAGCCGCCGCCGCACCACCTCTCCATCTCCCACCCCGTTGTCCGCGGCCGCGGCCGGCCCCGACACAGGTGGCGCGCGCGTCCGGGCCGGAGCGCTCGCCGCGATCGGCCTCGTGGCCCTCGTCGGCGCGGTCTTTGGAGCGTGGAAGCTCGTGGGGCTCCTCGCGCGGGTCCCCACCGGCGAATGGGTGGTGCTGGCCGGAGCCCTCGGCGCGACCTTTCTGAGGACCCTCGCGGCTCTCGCCCTCGCCACGGCCTGGACGCTGCCGATCGGAATCCTCCTGGGCCGCTCCGCCGTCTGGTCGCGGCGGCTCCAGCCCGTCGTCCAGATCGTGGCGTCGTTCCCGGCCCCCATGCTCTTTCCCGTCGTGACCGGTCTCCTTCTCGCGTTCCGCGTGCCGTTCGGGGCGATCGCGGCGGTCCTCATGTTCCTCGGCGCGCAGTGGTACATCCTCTTCAACGTCCTCGCGGGCGCGAGCGCCATCCCGCACGATCTCGACGAAGCCGCCGACGTTTACGCGATGAGAGGCGCTGCGCGCTGGCGCAAGCTCTTCGTCCCGGCGGTGTTTCCCTTCCTCGTGACGGGCCTCGTGACGGCCGCCGGGGGCGCATGGAACGCGTCGATCGTCGCCGAGACTCTGACCTGGCGAGGAAGAACCTTGGAGACGTTCGGCCTCGGCTCGCTCATCACGAAGGCCACGCGCGATGCGAATTTTCCCCTCCTCACCGCGGGAGTGCTGACGATGTCCCTCGCTCTCGTCCTCCTGAACCGCCTCGTCTGGCGCCGCCTCTACCGCCTCGCCGAGACGAAGTACAGTCTCAACCGATGAGCACCCGCCCGAGCCCCGCCGCCGCCCCTCCGATCGCCGCCGCCCGGGCCGTCGACAAGGTCTACGCCGACGAGGCCGGGCGGAATCGCGTCATCCTCAGGCACGTCGATTTCGAGGTGAAGGAGAACGAGGTCGTGGCGGTCCTCGGACCCTCGGGCTGCGGGAAGTCCACATTGCTGCGCATCCTCATCGGCCTGATCCCACCGAGCGTGGGAACCGTCGAACAGCACGGCGAGCCGCTCCTTGGCATCCACCCGGGCGCCGCGGTCGTGTTCCAGAATTTCGCGCTCTTTCCGTGGCTACCGGTCTCGGACAACGTGCGCGTGGGCCTGAACGGCCGCCCGCTGCCCGCGGGCGAGGCGGAGGAGCGCGTGAAGGCGGTGCTCGCCGCCGTCGGCCTCTCGGGCCACGAGCGCGACTATCCGAAGGAGCTCTCCGGCGGCATGAAGCAGCGCGTCGGGATCGCGCGAGCGCTCGTGGGAAGACCCGAGCTGCTCTGCATGGACGAGCCGTTCTCGGCCCTCGACGTCCTGACCGCGGAGCTGCTCCGCACCGAGGTCTACCGCCTTTTCACGGAACGCACGAGCGGGCTCTCGTCGGTTCTCCTCATCACGCACCTCATCGAGGAGGCCGTGTTCCTCGGCGATCGCATCGTGGTCATGGGCGCAAATCCCGGCACGGTCCGCCGCGAGATCGCGAACACGGTGCCCCATCCGCGCGAGTATCGGAGTCCCGCCTTCCTCCAGATGGTCGAGCTGATTCACGACGTCGTCACGCGGGTGCACCTCCCCGAGGAGGGAGAGGAAGAGCGCTTCTCCCGCGCCGCCCGGACGACGGCGGGGCCGCGGCGCCGCATCGCCGGCCCCGTCGCACCGCTTCCGCCCGCGCGCATCGGCGAGATCCTCGGCCTTCTCGAGATCCTGGAGGATCACGGCGGCAGGATGAACCTCTTCGACATCGACGCGCTGACGGACTACGACTTCGGGCGCACGATCGCGGTCGCGAAGGGGGCCGAGATGCTCGATCTCGTGGACACGCCGAAGAACGAGGTCGTGTTCACGGACTCCGGCCGCCGGATGGTGAGCGCCTCGACCGCCGAGCGGCCCGCGCTCCTGCGCGCCGAGCTGCTCAAGCTCGGCGTCTTCGGCCTCGTCATCCGCGAGCTCGCGAAAGATCCCGACACGCCGCTCACGGGAGATGCCGTGCGCGACCTGCTCGCCGAACGCCTGCCGACGGTGGGCGCGTCGGAGCTCTTCGAGACCCTCGTCAACTGGGGCCGGGCCGGGCAACTCTTCGACTTCGACACGGCGTCCGACACGCTCGCGCTTTATTCGGGCCGGGAGGAAGGGGACGGGGACTGAAATGGCTCCACCCCCGCGCCTCGTGTCCCGGACGGCCGCGGCGCTCTCGGAAAGGCGCGCGCGCCTCGACGCCCTCCTCGCGCGCATCTCGGGTCCGCCGTCGGGCGAGACGCTTCACGACCTTCGCGTCGCGCTGCGCCGCATCGCCGCCCTGGCGCGCTTGACGGGCGACGCGCCTCGAAAAGGCTCGGGCCGCGCCCTCAGAGTCGCGGCGCGGGACCTTCGCCGCGCCCTCTCGACGCGCCGGACCGAGGACGTCGCGCGCGGTCTTCTCCTCGGCCGCTTCCGGAGGGATCCGGTGCGGCGGCCGGTCGCCGAGCGGCTCGCCGCGCGGCTCGCGAAAGAGGGCGAGCCGGGGCCCTCCCCCGCGCGCATGCGCGACCTTCTCTCCCGGCTGCGTCGCGCCTTCGCGCGGCGAGAGGCGTCCCTCGCGCATCTTCACGACCCGCTCACCGGGACCGCCGACGAAGGCCACGAGAAAACGCTCGCGAAGACCGTCAGGCGGCGCCTGCGACGGGCCGCGAAAAACCTCCAGGCTGCCGGAGTGCCGGGTCTCGCGGGCCTTCACGCGGCGCGAATCCTCGCCCGCGACCTCCGCTACGGCCTCGAATTCACCGGCCCCGCCATGCCCGCTCCCGCCGCGCTCGTTCCCCTCCTCATGGAGTTTCAGGACACCGCCGGCGCCGCGCACGACCTCTCGGAGCTCATCGCCCTGGTCCGGCGCCTCGCGGGACGTTCGCGGACGGTGGACAGGCGCGCCGCGCTGCGTCTGCTGCCCCCGATCCTCGCCGCCGAGGAGCGCGCGCTCGCGCGCGCCCAGGCGTCCTCGAAGCGGCTTCTCGCGCGCCTCAAGGACGTGGAGTTCGAATGGCGCTGAACCGCGCCCTCCCCGTCATTCCGGTCGCGCGCGTCACTTCCCCCGAGGACGTCGCGGCGCGCCCATTCTGGAAACTCGCCGGCGTCAACGGGGCACCCGAATCGGAAGTTTCCGTGTCCGCCTCGACCCGGGTTCGATTCGCCGCGACCGCGGAGTCCTTCGTGGTCCTGTTCGAGTCCACGGCCGAGCCGC
>JAMQPJ010000149.1 GCA_023717585.1 Thermoanaerobaculia bacterium | reverse complement strand
CCGGGAAGTCCCTGCGGGAAGGCGACGAGCGCCACGAAGAGGAGGGCGAAGCTGACGGCGTCCTGGAACGAGGTCGGAACGCTCGTGTAGGCGGCGAGGCCGTTCTCGATGAGGGCCAGCACGAGCGCGCCGGCCGCCACGCCCGTCACGCTCTCCATGCCGCCGAGAACGATGATGCAGAAGGCCTTGAGGAGGAAGCTCCGGCCGAAATCGGGCGTGAAGGCGAAGAGCGTGGACAGGAGCGTGCCCGCCAGCCCGGCGAACGCCGTTCCGATACCGAACGCCACAGCCGAGATCCGGTCCGCGTCCACGCCCGAGAGAAGAGCGGCGTCGCGGTTCTGCGTGACGGCCCGGATCGCCTTTCCGAGGTACGTGCGGTGGAGGACGAACTCGAGGCCGAGGAGCGAGAGCGCGGAAACCCCGAAGACCCCGAGCGCGGGGACGCCCACGCGCACGCCGAGGAGGGAGACCGACCCGAGCGTGTAGGAGGTCAGGATCGACTGCGTGTCGCCGCTCCAGAGCACGTAAGCGAGATTCTGGAGGACGAGCCAGACACCGAAGGTGAGGAGCAGGCTTTCGATCGAAGCCGTGGGCCCCGATCGCGGGAGGCGGCGGACGACCGTTCGGTAGAGAGCGACGCCACCTGCGAAGAACACGGGCACGACGACGACGATCGAGAGAAAAGGGTCGACCGAAAAGCGCGTGAAGAGCGTGAACGTCGCGTACGCCCCGAGCATCATGATCCCCGCGTGCGCGAGGTTGATGATGCGCATGACCCCGTAGATCACCGCGAGGCCGTACGACATCGTGGCGTACAGACCCGCGGCGAGGAGCGAATTGACGACGACGTCCAGAGCCTGCTGCACGGGCGGCCAGAGTACCGCGGCGGCCTACCCCTTCGGCAGCGGAGCGACGGGTTCGCCGGTGCGCGCGGCCTTCGGCCACACGAGGTCGACCTTCCCGTCCGGCTTGTTCTGCGTCACGACGAAGGGGAGGACGGCCTGGCCGGTCGCCGTGAACTTCAGGACGCCGCCGGGCAGGATCGAGTCTTTCAGCTCGATTGCGGCGAGCGCCGCGCGGATGGCCTCGGGCTTCAGGGAGCCGGCTTTCTGGATCGCCGCGAAGAGCGCGCGCACGGCCTCGTAGGCCGTCGCGTGGTACCACTGCGGCGCCGAGCCGGCGGCCGCTTTCCACTTCGCCGTGAACGCCTTCACCTGCGGATACGGCAGGAGGTCCGACCACCAGCCGCTCGCGAAGATGTAGTCCGTCGCGGCGCCGAGGCCCTTCCGGCCGGCCTCGTCCGCGCCCCGGGCGCCGTACGTGAGCATCTGGTGGTAAAGACCCATCTGCGTGTACGTGCGCTGCATCGAGATGAAGTCTTCGAGGTGCGCGTCGCACATGAAAAGGTCGGCCTTCGCGGCCGCCACGCGGCCGAGGAGCGGCGTGAAGTCGGGGGCGTAGAGCTCGAAGCTCTCGTCGAGGACGACCGAGAACTCGGGATGCGCCTTCGCGTAGTCCTTGACGCCTTTCTGGAAGTCCTTCCCGTGCTCGGTGTTCTCGATGACGAGCGCGATCTTCAGAGGCTTCTTGAGCTTGCCCTGCGCGACGAGATCCGAGAGAAAGTCCATCTGCGTGGACGCGAGGTTCTCGACGGGCGACAGGACGCCGAAGACCCACTTGCTGCGTCCGTAAATGCTCGTCGCTCCGGCGCCGCCCGAGACGTACGGGATGCCATAGCGGTCGGGGACGACGCTCTGCGCCTGCACGAGCTGCGAGCCGTAGCCGCCGATCACGGCGTGGACCTTCTGCTGCGCCATGAGCTGCTCGACGAGCTGCGCGCTGCGGGACTGGTCCGAGGTGTCGTCGAGAAGGGCGAGTTCGATCTTCAGCTTCTTGCCGCCCACGTCGAGCCCGCCGGCGTCGTTGACCTCCTTGACCGCGTACTCCGTCGCCGCCTTGAAGGCGCCCCCGATCTTCGATTCCTTGCCCGTGACGGGCAGGACCGCTCCGATCCGGATCGTGGCGTCCTGGGCGGCCGCGGGGCCGGAAAGGGCGAGCGTGAGCGAGAGGACAGAGAGACCGAAGGGACGTTTCCAGCGGATGACCGTCATTGAAGCCTCCAGTGCCGCTCTCGCGGCGATCACCGTCGTTCGGGGGTGGGTGCGGATTTCGGCAGAACCCGGCGAAAAGGGGTGCGCCGGGCGCGCGGGCGTCCCCTTCGCCCTTCGATCAGAAGTAATAGACCTGCATCTGGACCGAGAACTCATTCGTGGCGTAACCGGAGGCGGTCTGGCCCGCGGCGGCGCCGGGGGTGAGCTGGACGCGCTGCCACCAGCACTTGATGTTGAAGGCGTGCGGGGTCTTCGGGAAAGGATAGAAGTTCAGGCCGACGGCCACGCGGTTCTCGTTCTTCGTCGTCACGTTGTTCACGACGGCTGCGTTGAACCTCTTCTGCTCGTACCTTGCGATCGGCGCGAACCCGAGGTCCTTCAGGAAAACGCCGCCCTCGATCTGGAAGGTGTTCTGCTGAGGCAGCGCGGTGGCGAACGTGTTGCCGCCGTTGATGTACTGGTACTGGATCGTCGACGCGAACGAGCCGAGCGGAATCGGCCAGTCGATGTACATGTCGGCCGAGGCGTAACGGAAGTCGTTCTGGGTGTCGTACCCGGCGCCGACGGCGAGGATCTTCTTCGTGCCGTAGTACCCGCCACCGTAGGACACGAAGTTGTAGACCTCGGTATCGAAGAAGTTGTACTGGAGGCGCCCCGTGAAACGCAGCGAGTTCTTCACGCCCGGCGCCCGGAAGCCCGAGAACAGGGCCGCGCGATACTCCAGACGATCGCAGACGAAGTAGCCCCGAAACATGACGCCCGTATCGCGCTCGGCGTTGTTCTGCAGCGCGGCGCCCGTCGGGAGCGCGTACGCCGACGTGTCGAGCAGGAACTGCGACGTCGCGCCCTTGAGGCCCTCGCGGCTGATCGGCGCCCGGACCTCCCCGACCTGGATGTTGAACTCCTTCGCGATGCGCCATTCGACCACCGCATCCAGGAGGTTGAAGCCCGTCGCGGGCGCCTTCGCCGTCTGGGTTCCGCCGACGGCCTGCGTGGACTTGCCGAGGTTCGTGTTCTCGGTCTCGGCGAAGAAGAAGACGTTCTTCGAGACCTGGCCGCCGAGAATGAGGCGGACACGGCGAAGGATCATGTTCTGCTGGTAGCCGCCGGTGCCGTCATCCGTGAGGTTTCGGACCTCCTGGAAGTCCACCTGCGGCTGGAGCAGGATGCCGACCTTGAAGTTGATGCTGTCGTTGACCTTGATGATGGCCTGGGCCTCGCTCAGGCCGGCACGGCCGAACGCGAGCAGGAAAAGGGCGGCGATGAGACCACGGGCTGTCGTCCGCAGGGCGCGGTGCGCGGAATTCGGCATGAGAGCGTCTCTCCTCTTCGGCCGGACGTTTGAGATAATGCAAAGGATAATCGAACGACAGCGGCGGTTCAATCGCTGATGCGCCTGTATCA
>JAMQPJ010000067.1 GCA_023717585.1 Thermoanaerobaculia bacterium | reverse complement strand
CCCGCCGCCAGCGCGATTCCGAGCTCGAGCTGGGGCCGCGGGTCGATCTGGTGGCGGATGAGCCGCGCCTTCTCCGGCGCGCGCGGCGCCGGGACGCGCCGCCCCTTCGGGTCGAGTACGTCCTTCTCCCTGGAGAGACGGTAGCCGGCTTCGAGCAGCCGGAGACCGGCCGCCGCGGCGCCGAGCGTCCCGGAGACGTAGAGCGCGTCTCCCGGCTCGGCCCCGGAGCGAAGAAGCGGCTTCTCCGGCGCCTGCCCCATGGCCGTCACGGAGGCGAAGATCTTCTCGGACGCGGAGAGGTCCCCGCCCACGATGGCCACGCCGTGCTCGGCGGCGGCTTCGCGCACGCCCTCGACGAGGGCGTCGAGCCATTCGGGGCGCGTGCTCTTCGGGAGGCCGAGGGAGAGGACGGCCCACAGGGGCGTCGCCCCCATCGCGGCGAGGTCGGAGAGATTCACGTTGAGAGCCTTGCGGCCCAGCCGGCGTGGATCGGCATCGCGCCGGAAGTCGTGGTCCTCGAGGAGGACGTCGGCGGTCACCGCAAGGCGCGCCGGCGCAGCCAAGACCGCGGCGTCGTCGCCGATGCCGGTCCTCACGTCGCGCCGGCGCGTCGCGAAGGCGGCGGCGAGGCGCTGGACGATCGCATCCTCCGGCGGCAGACCTGCCTTCATGCCGCCTTCTTCCCCTTGCCGGGCGCCTTCCCGCGGGTCCTCACGGGCCGCGAAGCCCGGGCGGGGCCGAGCGCGGCCTTGAGCACGTCGTCGACGCGCGCCGCCAGGACGAAGGTGAGATCCCGCCTCAGGTCTTTCGGAATCTCGGACAGGTCGCGCGCGTTGGCCTTCGGGATCACGACGATACGAATTCCCGCGCGCCGCGCCGCGAGAACCTTCTCCTTCAGGCCGCCAATCGCGAGGACGTCTCCGCGAAGTGTGATCTCGCCGGTCATGGCCACGCTGCGGCGTACCAGGCGGCTCTCGAAGGCCGAAATCATGGCGGTGGCCATGGTCACGCCCGCCGACGGTCCGTCCTTCGGGATCGCGCCCTCGGGCACGTGGACGTGGATGTCGTGCGTCTCGAAATAGTCGGCGGGGAGCCCGAGGGAGTCCGCCCGCGAGCGCGCGAACGTGAGCGCGGCATGCGCCGACTCCTTCATGACGTCCCCGAGCTGGCCCGTGAGCTGGAGCTTCCCCTTGCCGCGCACGGCGCGCGCCTCGACGATGAGGACGTCGCCGCCGACGGCCGTCCACGCGAGGCCCGTCGCCGTGCCGACCTGGTCGGTCCGGAGGGCTTCGTCGCGCGTGAACTTCGGATTACCGAGGAAGAGGCGGACGTCCCGCGGCTTCACGGCGACGCATTTCCTGCGGCCGGAGGCCCAGCGCACCGCCACCTTTCGGCAGCACGAGCCGATCTCCCGCTCGAAGCCGCGGAGCCCCGCCTCGCGCGTGTGCCCTTCCACGATCGCCCGGAGACCGGCGTCGCTGAACGTGACGGCCGCGGGTGGAAGGCCGTTTTCCTTCAGCTGCTTCGGAATCGTGTGCGTCTTCGCGATCGCGAGCTTCTCCTCCAGCGTGTAGCCCGAAAGGCGGATGACTTCCATGCGGTCGAGGAAGGCGGGCTGGATCGTGTCGAGGACGTTCGCGGTCGTGATGAAAAGGACCTTCGAGAGGTCGTAGTTCACGCCGAGGTAGTGGTCGCGAAACGTCCTGTTCTGCTCGGGGTCGAGCGCCTCGAGGAGCGCCGAGGACGGGTCGCCGCGGAAGTCGGCGCCGATCTTGTCGACCTCGTCGAGGATGAACACGGGGTTCGACGTGCCCGCCTGCGAGATGCCCTGCACGATGCGGCCCGGCATGGCCCCCACGTAGGTTCGGCGGTGACCCCGGATCTCGGCCTCGTCGTGCACGCCGCCCAGGGACAGGCGCAGGAACTTGCGGTCGAGAGCACGCGCGATCGAGCGCCCCAGCGACGTCTTGCCCACGCCGGGCGGCCCAACGAAGCAGAGGATCGGCCCCTTCGAGTCCGGCGCGAGCTTTCGCACGGCGAGAAACTCGATGATGCGCGTCTTGATCTTGTCGAGGTCGTAGTGATCCTCGTCGAGGATCTGCCGCGCGCGCTGGAGGTCGAGGTTGTCCGTGGAGACGTTGCCCCACGGCAGGTTCGCGAGCCAGTCGAGATACGTGCGCAGCATCGCGTTTTCGGCGGAGTCGGGGTTGCCGCGCTCGAGCCGCTTGACCTGCTTCTCGATCTCCTGCGCCGCCTCCTCGGGGATCTGCTTTTCCGTGATCTTCTTGCGGTAGGCGGCGATCTCCTCGGAGATGTCTTCTGTCTCGCCGAGCTCCTGCTGGATCGCCTTGAGCTGCTGCCTCAGGAAGTACTCGCGCTGGTTCTTGTCGATTTCTCCCTTGGCCGCGCCCGTGATCTCCTGCTGGACGGTCAGGACCCGGACCTCGCGCCGCAGGATCTCGAGTACCGTGCGCACGCGCTCGAGCGTGGGGATGGTCTCGAGGATCTTCTGTGACTCCTCGATCTTGAGCTCCAGGTTCGA
>JAMQPJ010000061.1 GCA_023717585.1 Thermoanaerobaculia bacterium | reverse complement strand
CAGTATCCGGGACCGGCCATCCGTTCACCTCGCCGTAGCTGGCGGCGTCAGTGCGGCCCCGACAAGGAGCTCGCGCGACTATACCTTCGCCGTCGGTCCGTCCGTAACCATCTCTCCCGTTGCCACGCTGGCGCTCGACGGCGGGGTGTATCTGTGGATACCACCGTGTGAGATCGGTGTTTTCGGCTCGGTGGGCGTGGGAGTCACGACGAACATCGGCTTTTCGGGCGGCGGGCAGTTCACGATGCTGTGGGGGCCGGCGCCATCGGTTCTCGCCGGTGACCTTCTCGGCATCGGTGTCGACGTGAGCATCCCCGGCGGCCCGATCAGTCTCAGCGGGATGTTGTTCATGACCATGGCATCTCATCCGAACCTGGTCGGGTTTGGCGTCACGATCGCCGCAGGCATCAGTTTCCTTCCCGTGGATTTCACGGTGCAGGCTTCGACCACGTGGATTCGTCCGATCGCGCGGATTTGAGCAACGGGACAAGGGTTCGTGCCGGGCATGGCTGAGCTTCGCCCGGGCGATTCTGCCGAGGCCGTCATCGAGCGGGTCGTGCCGGGCGGCGAAGGGCTGGCCCGCCTCTCCGGCGTCGTGACGCTCGTGCCGGGTGGGTTGCCGGGCGACCGCGTGCGCGTGCGCGTGACGGCGGCTTCGCCCCGGCTCGTGCGAGCCACGCTCGAGGAGGTCGTCGCTCCCGGCGAAGCGCGGCGCCTCGACGCCGAGCTCTGTCCACGCGCCCGGGATGCCTCCTGCGGCGGATGCGACTGGCCTGCCGCGCGCCTCGAGCACCACCGCGAGATGAAGACGTCGCTCGTTCTCGACGCGCTCCGCCGGCTCGGCGGCCTCCGCCCCGAAGAGCTCCCCGAGCCGGGATGGCGCGGGTCCGCGCGGAACTATCGCCTGCGAAACAGGCTGCATCTCGACCGGGACGGCCGGCTCGGCTTCTTCGCGCCGCGTTCGAGGATCGTCTCGAACCTGGAAGTCTGCGAGATCGTGTCGAAAGCGCTCCTCGCGCGGCTGCCCGCGATCCGGGCGCACCTCTCGGGGCTCGGGCCGGTGGAAGGGGAGCTCTGGACGCTGGAATCGAGAGACGGAGCCGTAGTCCTCGGCGAGCTGCGTCTCGCGTCGGAAGACGGAGGGGGGAGACCGGGGATTTCTCTGAAAGTGAAGAGAGGGCCGTTCGACGGGTTTCGTGTCGTCGATGCGGGGGGGCGCGTCGTCGGATCGGACGGTCCCTCGGAGCTGATGCTCTCGGCAGGTGGCGCCGCTTTCGAAGTCTCGGTTTCTTCCTTCTTTCAAGGGAATCTCTATCTCCTGGATGCTTTTCTCGAGGAGATTCGGACGGCGCTGCGCGCCGCGGAGGAAGAGAGGAACCAGCGGCCTTTTCGCGCGGTGGATCTTTACGCGGGCGTCGGGTTCTTGACGCGGCCGCTCCTCGAGCTCGGGGCCGAGGCCGGCGGCGGGGCCGAGGTGACCGCCGTCGAGATCGAGCCGTCGTCTTCGAATTCACTTTCCAAGAACCTTTTTTCCTGGTCCTCCTCGGGCCTGCCCCTCGCGCGGGCGGTTCGAGCGTCCGCGGAATCCTTCCTTTCTTCCTATTCGCAGAAATCTCCCTCTTCCTCTTCGTCCTCGGTCGACATCCTCGTCGCCGACCCGCCGCGCGCGGGCCTGTCTCCCGCCGTGCGGGCCGGCATCCTGCGGCTCGCCCCGGGCCGCCTTCTGATGGTCTCGTGCGACCCGCCGACGCTCGCCCGCGACCTCGCGGCCCTGAAGTCCCGCTACGCGGTCGAGCGGCTGACGCTTCTCGATCTCTTTCCCCAGACACACCACGTCGAGACGATCGCCTTGCTCGTGAGGCGGAAAGTCGGATAGAAGCGCGCCATGCGCGCCTCCTGGTCCCGGGACGCCGGTGCGCCCTCGCTTTCCCTCGCGGGAGCGATGGCGGCGGGCATCCTCGCGGCCGTCGTCTTCGCGGTGCCGCCGGGACGCGCCCTCGGGACCGCCCTGATCCTCGCGGCGGCGGCAGGCATCGCCTTCGCGAGACCCGGCAGCGGCGTCCCCTCGCTCCTCGGCCTGGCTCTCTTCGCGAGCCTCGGGTTCTGGAACGCCCGCGAGCGATTCCTGCTCCCGGCCTTCCGGACGGCGGAGGAAGCGCGAAGGGCCATCGTCGCGGCCCGTGCTTCGGATCCGGCGGCCGACGGCGCCCTCCTCGAGGCGACGGGTCGGCTCGAAGCCCCGTGGACGTCGAGCGGCTCGCTTCGGCGAACACGGCTCGCTGTGGAATCCGCGCGCGCGGACGGACGGCCCTTGCTTCTCGAGGCGGGGCTGGCCGTCACGGTCGCGGGCGAGCAGGACCCGTCCGGCGTCGCCGAACTCGGCGAGCGCGTGCGCCTTCGCGGAATGCTCCGGCTGCCCGAGACGGGCGGACCGTCGCGCTCTCCGTTCGATCTGCCCGTCGAGCCGCGCCTCGCGCTCAAGAGCGCGGCGCAGATCGAGCGCATGGGTCCTCCCGGTGGTCCGCTGGCGCCGGCGGCGATCGCCCATGCGGCCGTGAAGAGACGCCTCCGCGCGAATCTGGCCGGCGCGGAACCCGCTTCGCGCGGCGCGCTCGCGCTCCTCCTCGCGCTCGTGATGGGGGAGACGCAGGATCTGCCCGGTTCGACGGTGAGCGCGTTCCGCGACGGCGGAGTCGCGCATATCGTCGCGATCTCGGGACTGCAGGTCGGCCTCGTCGCCTGCCTGCTCGGATTCTTCGCGCGGCGGCTGGGCGCGTCCCTCGCGGCGCGCGACGCGCTCGTGCTCGTGGCGACGGCTCTCTTCGCCGTTTTCGCCGGGGGCCGGCCACCCGTCGTGCGCGCCGCCCTGATGATCGGCCTCTATCTCCTGGCGCGGCTCCTCGGCCGGCCGACCTCCGCGCTTCACGTCCTCGGGTTCGCGGCGCTCGTGCTCCTCGCGGCCGATCCCGCGAATCTCTTCGACGTCGGTTTCCTCCTGACCTTCGCGGCGGTGTTCGGCCTGGCCGCGTTCGGTGTGCCCGCGGCGAGGGCGCTGCGCCGGTGGGGGCTGCCCGGGCTCCTGGCGGACGCCGTCGGCGCGACGGCCGGCGCCGAGCTGGCGGTCCTCCCGGTTCAGCTCTTCGTCTTCAACGTGGTTCCGGCCGTCGCCCTGCTCTCGAACCCGTTCGTCGTCCCGCTGTCGAGCCTGTTCCTGTTCTCGGGTCTGCTGCTGCTCCCGCTCCTCCTTCTTTCTCCGGCCGCGGCGTCGTTCGCGATCCTTCCGCTGCGGTTCCTGTCGGACGTCCTGCTCGCGCTCCTCGCGGCTCTCGACCGTCTCCACGCGGTCCGAGTCGTCCCGACGCCGGCGTTCGCGCTCGCCGCGGCGGCGGGAGGGCTCCTCCTCGCGGC
>JAMQPJ010000060.1 GCA_023717585.1 Thermoanaerobaculia bacterium | reverse complement strand
CCGCCCCCCCGCATCGCCCGGCGCAGATCCTCGACCTTCGGAAAATGCTCCCGGTTGCGGCGTTCGAGCGCCGCATCTTCGCGGACCGCCCCGGCGGTCTTCACGGCAACCACCGCCATCTTCGCGGCCTTCTTCGCGCGGGCCCCGCCGTGGTGACGGACCCAGAAGAAGAGAAAGCCGGCCCCGGCCCCGGCCACGTTCACGAAGCCGGCGCCCGGCCGTCCGGCGAGCGCCGCCTGGAGGAGGTCCCACGCGAGCATCGCGGCGGCCAGCCAGGCGAGCCATTTCACCTTCACGGGAACGACGAAAAAGATCAGGAACTGCATGTCCGGGAAGAGGTACGCATACGCGAAGAGCAGCGAGGCACCCGTCAGGACCCCGCCCGAGAGAAGGACGTTTCCCGTGACGAGCGCCGCGAGCGAAGCGCCCAGCGTCGAGACGAGCCAGAAGACCGTGAACTCGGCGGTCCCCCACTCCATCTCGAGGGCCGAGCCGAGGATGTAGAGGAAGACCGTGCCGAAGAACAGCCCGAGAAGTCCTTCGTGGAGGAACTGAAAGGTCAGAAACGTCCACGGCCTCTCGAACGCGGCCCCGGGATCGAATCCGAAGAGCGTGAACGTCCTCACGGGATCCATCTTCACGAGAAAGAAGAAGATGAAGTGGAGGCCGCAGAGCGGCAGCGTCAGTCCGAGCTTCGGCGCGAAGAGGTCGTTGCGATCGTGCAGGGTCATCCGCGCCTCCCGAAGCGGTTCTCGAGCTCCTCGTGCGAGAAGGCGAGGAGGATCGGGCGTCCGTGCGGGCACGTCCACGGGTCCCGGCAAGCCGCGAGGTCGTGGAGAAGCTGCGCGGCCTCGGCCGGAGCGAGGCGATGGTTGATCGTGATCGCGCCGCGACAGGCGAGAGACGCCGCGAGGACCTCGCGCCGGAGCGCCGACGACGGCGCGGAGCCTTCGGGCAGCGCGGCGACACGCGCGAGATAGTCGCGGAGCGCGGGACGGACCGACGCGGCCGGCGTGTCGGGCGGCGCCGCCGAGACGAGGAAAGTGCGGCCGGACAGCTCCGACACCGCGAAGCCCGCGTCCGAGAGGAGCGCCTCGGAACCGGACAGCAGGGCCGCCTCGTCCGGCGACGCCTCGAACACGACGGGCTCGAGAAGGCTCTGCGAGGCGGGCCCGGCGGAGTCGAGGCGCGCGAGGAATCGCTCGTATCGCACGCGCTCGTGCGCGACGTGCTGGTCGATGAGCACCAGCCCCTCCTCGCTCTCCGCGACGAGGAACGAGTCGCGATACTGGCCGAGAAGGCGGATCGGGCCGAGAGGAGAAGAAGAAAGAGAAGAGAGAGAAGAAGAGATTTCTTCTGAATGGGAATAGGAAGAGGGGGAAACGCCAGCCGCGGGCGTTTCGAGCAGCGTTCCCGCGCCCGCGCCGGCGCCCGCGGCAAAGACCGCAGGGCCCGCGGCAGCGCCGTAGCGAGCCGCCCGCTCGCCGAGCGCAGCCGCACCGCCCTGCGCATTCCCCCATTCATAGAAATCTTCTCTTCCTCTTTGTCTTTGTCCTTGTCGATCTCTGCCTCTTCCGCTTCCCTCCCCGAAGGCATCCCCCCCGACAGCCACCGCGCCCTTCCCGCCCGTGAGCGCGTGGACGAGGCCCCGGTGCACGAGGGAGTGCACGGCGCTCGGATCGCGGAAGCGGACCTCGAGCTTTTGCGGGTGCACGTTCACGTCGCACCTCTCGGGGTCCATGGCGAGAAAGAGAGCGAACGCCGCGTGGCGGTCCGAACGCAGCACCTCGCGCGTGGCGAGGGAGATGGCGTGGGTCACGGTCGCGTCCCTGATGGAGCGGCCGTTCACGAAGAACCACTGGTGGGCGCGCGACGGAAAGGTGCTTTCGGCCGGCGTGACGACGCCCGTCAGAGTCATGCCGCCGAAGGCGAACTCCACGTCGTGGGGGCGCGTCGCCCCCCCGATGCCGAGAACCTCCCGAAACCGGGCGGCCACGCCCTCCGCGGCGGGCAGATCGAGAAGCAGGCGCGGACCCGCGCGCAGCGTGAACGCGACGTCGGGACGCGAGAGCGCGAGGGTCGTGACCGCCTTCACGACGGCGCGCAGTTCCGCCTCGGCGCTCTTCTGAAACTTGCGCCGCGCCGGGACGTTCCCGAAGAGGTCCTCCACGACGACGCGCGTGCCTTTCGGGTGCCGCGCCGGCGACACGCGCGGAGGCGCGCCGCGCCCGGCGACGACCTCGGTTCCGAGCCCCGACGCGTCGGGCGACGTCGTGAGGACGAGGCGCGAGACGGACGCGATCGAGGGAAGCGCTTCGCCGCGGAAGCCCATCGTGCCGATGCGGGCGAGGTCCTCGAAGGACCGGATCTTCGAGGTCGCATGGCGTTCGAGAGCCAGCCGCGCGTCCTCTCGCGACATGCCCGAGCCGTCGTCCGTGACCTCGAGCCGAACGATCCCGCCGCCTTCCACGTCCACCGCGATGCGCCGGGCGCCGGCATCGAGCGCGTTCTCCACGAGCTCCTTGACCGCAGACGCCGGGCGCTCGACGACCTCGCCCGCGGCGATCTGGTCGACGAGGGCGTCCGAGAGAACGCGAACGGGCCCGGGCACGGGCGGGATGTTAGCGGCTTTGCCCCGCGACCGGCCTCATCGCGTTCTCCACGTCCGCAAGCTCCCGCGGGGCCGCGCAGGAGAGGCACTCGGGACCTTTCTCCGTGACGAGGATGTCGTCCTCGATCCTCACGCCGATGTTCCACCACTTCGGGTCCACGCCCTCGCTCCTCTCGGGAATGTAAATGCCGGGCTCCACGGTCAGGACCATGCCCGGCCGAAGGGTCGCATTGGACGAGAAGTAGCGCGAGAAGCGGTCCCTCGGGTCGGCGAACTCGTAGCTGCCGGCGTCGTGGACGTCGAGCCCGAGCCAGTGCGAGACGCCGTGGGGGAAGACCGCCGTGTAAGAGCGCGAGGACTTCACCTCCTCGTGCGTACCTTTCAGAAGTCCGAGCTTCAGCAGGCCGTCCACGATCACGTCGTACGAGGCGACCTGGATCTCGTGGTGCTTCGCTCCGGCGACGGCCTTCGCGATCCCGGCCTTCTGTGAGGCGAGGACGATCTCGTAGAGAGCCCTTTGCTCAGGCGAGAATCTCCCGCTCACCGGATAGGACCGCGTGACGTCGGCCGCGTACATCCCGTACTCGCAGGCCGTGTCGTTCACGATCATCTCGCCCCGCTGCATGACGCGATTCGCGTCCGAATAGTGGAGGATCACCGAGTTCGGCCCCGAGCCCACGATGGGCGCGTAGGCCATGCGCGCACCTCCGCCCGCGAGGCAGCGCTGGACCATCGCGGCCTTGAGGACGCCCTCGTTCACGCCCGGACGGGCGAGCGCGAGGGCCGCGCGGTGCGCCTCGACCGAGAGGTTCACCGCCTCGCGCAGGATCGCGATCTCCGTCGCGTCCTTCACGAGGCGCATCTGGGCGACGACGGGCGCCACGTCGGAGGCAGGCAACGACTCGGTGCCGGCCGCCGCGAACGCCTGCCAGCTCGTGATCAGCTTCTCGCGGAAGGGCCGGTCGCGCGCGTCGAGATAGAACAGCGCCTTGGCGCCCGCCAGGAGCGACCGCGATTCCTTCTGGAAATCCTCGATGGGGAAGGCGGCCTCGGCCCGGTAGTCGGCCTTTGCGCCTTCGACGCCCGCGCGGCGCCCCGTCCACCTCTCTTCGGCCCAGTTCTTCGCCCTGACGAAGAGAACGTAACGCTTGCCCTCGGCGGCCGAGGGCCGGAAGACCGCGATCGAGTCCGCCTCCGGGAAGCCCGTGAGGTACCAGAAGCTCGAGTCCGGCCGGGAGGCGTCCCCGATTTCGGCTTCCGGCTCGGCGGGCCCGCGCAGGACGACGACCGCGCCTGGCGGCAGCTTCGCCGCGAGAGCCGCCCGATGCGCCGCGAACCAGTCGGCCCCCGGCGCGGGCGGGCCGGCGAGAACGAACGTGGACGAGCAGGCGGCAAGGGCAACGAGGAGCATCGGAACGCGCATGGAACCTCCGAAGGTGGCGGAAGTGTAACGGCAGAAGGCGCGCCGCGGTCGCCGAACGCCCTGGCGATGGCTGCTAGGCGGCGCAGGTCATGGGAGCTTTCGATGCAGGAACGGACGGGCGTTCGTCCCGTTGTACGTCGCCACGATCTGGCCGCTGCCCCTGAGCAGGTATTTGTACGTGACGAGGCCGTCGAGGCCCACCGGGCCGCGGGCATGGACGCGGCTCGTCGAGATCCCGACCTCCGCTCCGAAGCCGTAGCGGAAGCCGTCGGCAAAGCGCGTGGAGGCGTTGTGGAAGACGCCGGCGGCGTCAACGTGACTCAGGAACTCCTCCGCCGCCAGCTTGTCGTCCGTGACGATCGTCTCCGTGTGGTGCGAGCCGCAGCGGTTCACGTGCTTCACGGCCTCGTCGAGCGACTCCACGAGCTTGACGGACCGGATCGGCCCTCCGTACTCCGTCCGCCAGTCTTTCTCCGTGGCAGGCGCGAGACCGAGTGACGGCGCCAGGGCTCGCGTCTTTTCGCAGGCCCGGATCTCCACGCCCGCCTGAACGAGCCGGCCGAGCAGCGGGACGAGGAACCGTGCCGCGGCGTCGCGGTGGACGAGAAGCGTCTCGGCCGCGTTGCAGGCCGCCGGGTACTCGAGCTTGCTGTCGACGACGATCGCCGTCGCCATCGCCTCGTCCGCAGCGCGATCCAGATAGACGTGACACACGCCTTCGGCGTGGCCGAGAACCGGGATGCGCGTATGCGCCTGGACGTGCCTGACGAGATCGTATCCGCCGCGCGGAATGACGAGGTCGATGTGCTCGTCGAGCGCGAGGAGCGCGTCCACCCCGGCACGGCCCGCCACGGAGGAGAGCGCGCCTGCGGGGATCCCGGGAAAGGACGCGAGCGCTCCTGCGAAGACGTCGAGGAGCGCCGCCGTGGAGCGGGCGGACTCGCGGCCGCCCTTGAGGATCGCCGCGTTGCCCGACTTGAGCGCCAGCGCGCCGATCTGCGTGACCGCGTCGGGGCGCGACTCGAAGATCACGAGGAGGACGCCCAGAGGACAGGTCACCTTCTCCAGGACGAGGCCGTCGTCGAGAAGCGTGCGGGAAAGGACACGGCCGGAGGGATCGGGCAATTCGGCCACGGCCCGAATCCCCGCAGCCATTCCGTCTACCTTGGTCTCGTCGAGCTTCAGGCGTTCGAGGGCCGAGGGCGCAAGAGGAATTTCTTTGAAGGTAATACGGGCGGATTCCACGTCTGCGGCGTTTGCGCTCAGGATGGCGCCGCAGGATTGCTCCAGCCCGTCCGCCACCTTTCGAAGAAAAGAGTTCTTTTCTTCCGCCGGCACGGCGGCCAACTTCCGCGCCGCCTCTCGCGCGCGCCTCGCGATCTCGACCGGTCCCATATTCCCTTCTAAGGAATCTTCCTCCTGCTGTTCCTCTCTCTCTTCCGTCATCTCTCTCTCGTCCCGGCCCTTGGGCCGAACACGGTGCCGACGGCCTCGCCGGCGAAGAGGCGATCGAGGACTCCGGGTGTCCGGCCGTTCGCGATGACCGCGATGCCGCCCGAGTGCGTCGCGATCCTCGCCGCGTCCAGTTTCGAAGCCATGCCGCCGCGGCCGCGCCCGCTTCCGCCGTCGGCGTACCGCGAGATCTCTTCCGTGATCTCCCGGACGAGCGGGATGAGCGTCGCCGCCCGGTCGTGGGCCGGGTTGCCCGTGAAGAGGCCGTCCACGTCGGAGAGGATGACGAGGACGTCCGCCCTCACCTTGCTCATGACGAGCGCCGAGAGCCGGTCGTTGTCGCCGAAGAGGCCGCGCGCGCCCTTGCCGTCGGGCGACTCCAGCTCCAGCGTCGAGACCGTGTCGTTCTCGTTCAGGATCGGAACGGCGTCCAGCTCGAAGAGCTTCTCGAGCGTCGCGGAGAGATTCTGGAAACGAGTCCGGTCGGTGAAGTCGTCTTCGGTGAGAAGAACCTGCGCGGTGAGAAGACCCATCTTCTCGAAGCCCTCTTCGTACACGGACATCAGCCGGCTCTGCCCGATGGCGGCGCAGGCCTGCTTGAGCGTGAGTGAGCCCGGCTTCTTCTCGAGGCGCAGCCTTTGCGCCCCGAGTCCCACGGCGCCCGAAGAGACGATCAGAACGTGCCGCCCCCGTTTCTTCAGGGTCGCGACGGACTCGATGAGCCCGTAAAGGCGCCCCAGCGCGACCGCGCCGTCGTCGCGCATGATCACGTTCGTACCGGCCTTCACCACGATCCGCCTCGCCGCGGCCACGCGCTGCCGTATCCGCGCCTCGTCCATCCGGAGATTGTAGGGGTACGCCGGCTACTCGGCGTCCGGTCCCATCGGCTGCCACAGCTCGATCGGGTTGCCTTCCGGGTCGTGCAGGCGCGCGAAGCGGCCGTTCGGATACGTCTCGGGATCGACGTCGACCTTGATGCCGACACCCAGGAGCTGGGCGGTCAGGGCGTCGAGGTCGCGCACGCGGAAGTTGATGATCCACGTCCGCCGCGCTTCGCCGAAATACGTCGTCGACTCCGGCAGCGGCGCGAAGACGGCTGGCCCCGCGTCCTGGCGCCAGGGCGCCGCGTCGTAGGTCGGGGGCGCGCACTCGACGCCGAGATACTCGCGGTACCAGCGGCCCAACCCGTCGGGATTCTTGGCCACAAAGAAAACGCCGCCGATGCCGTTCACTTTCTCCATGGTGTCTCCTCTGTCGGTTCTGACGTGGGGGCTCCGGCGGACCGGCGCGCTACCCGGGCGACTCGAACGTGAAGCCGTGAATCTCGATCGATCCGTCGTCCCGGATTCTGTGAACCGCTTTCAGGACCTTGCCCCGAGGCGGCTCGAGGTCCTGCCGGAACGTGACCGTGATCGTTCCCTTTGCGGTGTCGTGAACGGGGCGGCCGACGAGCTGTCCGACCTGGAGCACGGCGTTCCGATTCAGCGTCACCGCCTGGTCCAGGCTTTCTCCAAGTGTTCCGACAACCTGTTCGGGCGTGAGCGGGCACGCGACGGTCTTCACCATCTCCCGATTCTACGGCTCAGCCCCGCGGTCCTCTCCGTTGCTCTTCGAGCCGTCCCAGGAGCCGAAGCAGTCCGTCGAGAATCGTGAGCGGGTGCGGCGGGCAGCCGGGGATGAAGAGGTCGATCGGCAGGACCGACGAGACGCCGCCATGCTGCTCCGGGTGGCCCGCGTACGGGCCACCGCTGATCGCGCAGGCCCCCACGGCGATGACGATCTTCGGCGGCGGCACCGCGTCGTACGTCTTCTGCAGCGCGAGCCGCATGTTCCCGGTCACGGGCCCCGTGATCAGGAGGCCGTCCGCATGGCGCGGCGAAGCGACGTAATTGATCCCGAAACGCCCGAGATCCCAGCCGATCGTCCCGAGGACGTTGACGTCCGCGCTGCAGGCGTTGCAGTCCCCCGCGCTCACGACCCGCAGCTTGAGGGATCGGCCGAAGAGCCGGCGAAGCTTCCGCTCGAGCGCATCCGCGAGCGCCAGCTCCTGTCCGCGCGCGACGAGGTCCTCCCGTCGGCGGGTCGCGAGACGGTAGTCATGCGTGAACGCGATGGCGCCCTCCGGGCAGGCTGTGACGCACTCCGTGCAGAACAGGCACCGGCCGAGATCGAGCGCGAGCGGGCCGTCCCCGCCGATCGCGTCCGTCGGGCAGACGTCTGCGCAGGACCGGCACCCGTCCGGACACTTCGCCGGGTCGAGCGCGGGCGCGCCCCGGAACCGTTCGGGCATCGGGGGTGGTTCGCCCGCCGGATACGCCATCGTGCGGTGCCCCTGGCGCGCGCGCGCGAGCAGCGCTTTCAGCACGGAATCTCCCTCACAGGTCGTGGCCGCAGTAGGAGAGGTTGAAGCTCTTGTTGCACAGCGGAAAATCGGAAATCTGGCCGTCCCGGAGCGCGAGGGCGAGCCCCATCCAGTTGTGGAAGGACGGATCGGTGATCTTGTAGCGGGAGAAGCGGCCGGCCGCGTCGGTCATCGCGACGTGGCAGATTTCCCCGCGCCAGCCTTCCGTGAGCGACACGACGAGCGCGTCCGGTCTCATCGCCCCGGGTCTGACGCCGGGCTCCCCCGCCGGAAGCCTCCCGAGCTCGCGAAGGACGAACGAGATCGACTGCTGGATCTCGAGCCAGCGAACGTAGGCCCGGGAATTGACGTCGCCGTGATGGGCCGTCATCACGGGAAGGTGGACGAACCGGTAGATGCCGGCGGGAAAGTCGTGCCGCACGTCCCGCTGGATGCCGCACGCGCGCGCCGCAGGACCCACGAGACCAACGGTTTCCGCGTCTTCGAGCGTGATCGTTCCCGTCCGGTCGAACCGCTCCCTCACGCTCGGCGTCTCCCAGAGGAGCTCCACCGCTTCCGTGACCTCACGCCGCGCGACGGCGATTCGGGACTCGAGGGCTTCGACCTGGGCGGGGAGGAGGTCGAATCCGACGCCGCCGGGCCGTACGAGACCGCGCCCGAACCTGGAGCCGCAGATCTCCGCCGTCATGTTCAGGAAGTCTCCGCGCAGGCGTCCGCAATACGACGCCGTGGGGAGATACGCGACGTCGCCCGCCAGGGCTCCGAGATCGCCGACGTGGTTCGCGAGCCGCTCGAGCTCGAGCGCGATGCCGCGAATCGCGTGGGCGCGCGCGGACACCTTCGTGCCGGCCAGGGCCTCGACCGCGTGCGCGTAGGCCACCGTGTGGCCGATCGTCGTGTCGCCCGCGACCGTCTCGATGTACGGCAGCGTCCGCTTCGTCGGTCCCCCGGGGAGCGCGCGCTCGACGCCGCGATGCTGGTATCCGAGGGCGATCTCGAGATGGAAGACCTGCTCGCCGTGACACTGGAACCGGAAGTGCCCGGGCTCGATGACGCCGGCGTGGACCGGGCCGACCGCGACCTCGTGCACCTCGTCCCCCTCCACCCGGAAGAAATCCGTCACACCCGGCGGGATCGCGGCGTCCGCCGGCCGGCCCCAGGCGTCGTGGCCGGGACGATACGAATGGTGGTAACGCACCGGCTTGAGCCAGGGATGCCCCTCGAACGTCACGCCATACTGCTCGGCGATCTCGCGCTCGAAGAGCTGTGCCTGCGCGATCTCGGGAACGACGGAACAGAATGCCCCTTCGTCGCAGATCGTGCGCGCGACGGAAAGGCGCCCGTTCGCGTCGTCCGCGAG
>JAMQPJ010000046.1 GCA_023717585.1 Thermoanaerobaculia bacterium | reverse complement strand
GGTCGCCCGCGCCCTCGAGCGGTTCTTCGCGCGGATACTCCTGGGCTACGAGAGGACGCTCCGCGACGTCCTCCGGCACCGGCGCGCGACCCTCGCGATCCTCGTCCTCATGGCAGCCCTCGCGGGTCTTCTCTTCTGGGTCGCGCCGAAGGGCTTCATCCCGAACGAGGACATCGGGATGCTTCGGGCAAGCGTCGAAGGCCTGCAGGGGATCTCCTATGCGGACATGCGCGACCGCCAGAGGGTGGCCGCCGAAATCGTTCGGGCCGACCCGGGCGTCCAGTCCGTCCAGTCGTCCGTGGGGGCGGGAGGGCCGAACGCGACCACGAACTCGGGGTCGATGTTCATCACGCTCAAGCCCCGAAGGCAGCGATCCTCGTCGGACGAGATCATCGAGCGCCTCCGGCCGAAGCTCGCGGGGGTTCCCGGCCTGCGCTTCTATGTCCAGACCCCGCCGTCGATCAGCGTCGGGGGCCAGAGCACGCGAAGCCAGTACCAGCTCACGCTCCAGAGCACGGACACGGCCGCCCTCTACGCGAACGCGGCCCTCCTCGAGCGGAAAATGAGGGGGGTCCCGATCATCCGCGACGTCACGAGCGACCTCCAGATCAAGAACCCGCAGCTCGACATCACGATCGACCGGAAGAAGGCATCGGCGCTCGGCGTGACGGCCGGACAGATCCAGCGGGCGCTCGCCCTCGCGTACGGGACGAGTCAGATCTCGACGATTTACACGGCGACGAACGAGTACAAGGTCATCCTCGAGGTCCAGCCGCAGGACCAGCGCGGTCCGGCGGACCTCGCGTCCCTCTATGTGCGCTCCTCGAACGGGTCGCTCGTCCCGCTGAACGCGGTCGCGACGTCGGCGACGAGCGTGGGCCCGCTCCTCGTGAACCACCTCGGCCAGCTCCCGTCCGCGACGATCTCCTTCAACCTCGGCAAGAGCGTCGCGCTGAGCCAGGCGACGGCCGCCGTTTCGAAGCTCGCGAGGGAGACGCTGCCGGGCACGATCACGACGAGCTTCCAGGGCCAGGCGCAGGTCTTCCAGTCGTCCCTGAAGGGGATGGCCGTGCTCCTCGTCGTCGCCGTCCTCGTGATCTACCTCGTCCTCGGCGTCCTCTACGAGAGCTTCGTCCACCCGCTGACGATTCTCTCGGGACTTCCGTCCGCGGCGGTCGGGGCGATCCTCACGCTTCTCATCTTCGGCAAGGAGCTGAACGTGTACGCGTTCTTCGGCCTCGTCATGCTCATCGGGATCGTGAAGAAGAACGCGATCATGATGATCGACTTCGCGCTCGAGGCGCAGCGCGGCGGGGGGATGGATCCCGAGGCGGCGATTTTCACGGCCTCGATCACGCGCTTTCGCCCGATCCTCATGACGACGATGGCGGCGCTCGCGGGGACGCTCCCGATCGCGCTCGGCCTGGGGCGCGGCGGCGAGTCGCGCCAGCCGCTCGGCCTCGCCGTCATCGGCGGGCTCGTCGTCTCACAGGTCCTGACGCTCTACATCACGCCTGTCGTGTACCTCGCGTTCGAGTCCCTCGGCGCGCGCTTCCGCGCGCGGCGCCGGGCGCCGTCGGACGGGGCGGTGCCGGCCCGGGCCTAGCCGATCAGCGGCTGGTTGACCTCCGTGCGGTTCGTCGCGGAATCGGGACCCGATTCCGGCCCTTTGACGTAGCGCTCGACGTCGTCAAGCCGCGCCGGAGTCGGCGACGTCGGCCTTCAGGATCCCGTAGGCGACGACATCCTCGAAGACGCCCCATTTGACGACGCGTTGCCGCAAGCGGCCCTCTTCCCGGAAGCCGAGCTTCAGGAGCACCTTGCCGGAGGCCTCGTTGCGGACCATGCGGAACGCCTGGAGGCGGTTCAGCCCCATCCGGGTGAAGGCGTAGCCGATGACGGCACGCGCGCCCTCGGTTGCGTAGGCGTGCCCCCAGAACGGCCGCCCAATCCAGAAGCTCAGTTCGGCCAACCGATGCTCGTGGTCGATGTCCCGCAGCGAGATCACCCCGACCAGCGACTTGTCGCTGTTGCGGCGGGCGGCAAAGTGGCGGTTCGTCGTATGAGTGGTCTCGGTGTCACTTGATCCAATCCAGCTCTCCACGTCGTGCGGCGTGAGGGGGTGAGGAATCGAGATCATCGTATCGGCGATGAGTCGATCGCCCGCGAGCGCCAGGATCGCGTCGATATCGCTCCGGTTCACAGGGCGAAGACCCAGTCGCTCTGTCTGCAGCAAGGTATCCCCCTGACGGGCGACGTACGCGGCCCGACAATATCGTGTTGAGGGAGAAAGGGTGGGCCGGGGCGAACTGAAAGAGCCCGAGGGGCGCCGGTTCCCCCGGGCTCCGGTGAACCCCGTGAGGGGCCTGCCGGCGGCGGAGCGGCTTTGCGCGTGCTGTGCGCTGGTCCTGAGCCGCCCTTCCGAACCCCGGACCTGCTGTGGCGGCTCTGTGACCTTGCCTGTGAGCCTTCCGACCGGCCCCGCCGTGAATTCCGGCGCGCGGGGCTGACTAATCAATAGGGCGCAGGAGGCGCTCCGTCAAGGAGAGTTTTGCGCGGGCGGAAAGAGCGACCCACGCGCCGTAGATCCCCGCGTCGCTCGGCGATCCGCGCGTCGCCTCTCTTTTCGGGTCTTCGCTCGAACCGGCAGTGAGATAACATGCTGTTTCGACATTACCGGGGGAGCTTCCTGGTAAGCCCGTGTATTCAAATTTCGAACGAGTCGTCACATGGTAGGGACACTTCTGGCCGCGAAGGGCCAGAGGCTGGTCGGGAATTGTGTGACCGCGGTCGCACTTTTCCTGCTGCTCTCGCGGGGGCAGAGCGCCGAGGCACAGTGCGCGCTGTCGGGTTCTCCGGTCTCGTTCGAACCGAGGCCGCCGGGTGTCTCGCGGCCCATAACGCTGAGCAGCGGATTCAGCAGCAATCTCGCGCTCTACAAGAACGGTGGCAGCGGCCCGTTCCGGCTCCTCATGCAGGAGTCGTACGGCTACTCGGTTCTCGATCTCACGAACCCGGTCAACCCGACCGCGCTCTTCTACCACGACGTCCGGTTCCCGCTCGGCGGACCCAACAGCGTCAACCACGGCGGCGACGGGCAGAACAACATTCAGACGATCGCCGTCTCGCCGGACGGGCAGCGCGTGGCCTTCTCGATGACGGGCCCGACGTCGTTCCATACGGTAGTCGGAAGTCCGAACGGCGCCGGCTTCACCCTTTGGGGCGATTTCCGTCCCGACCGGGCGTCCGGCACGCTCATACAGCACATCGGCAGCCGCTACATCGCATACAACTTCGAGCTGAGCGTGACGGCTGCCGACATCACGACGCTGCCGACCGGCTCGCTCCAGCTCGACAACTTTCCCGGCGGCACCGAGACGTCGACGTTGCCGGGCGGAGTCTCCCCGTACCTGGCCGGGAATCGCATCCTCTACCGGTCCGGCGCCGGTATAGAGGTCGTCGACGCGTCGAATCCGGGGCCCATCGGGAGAATCACGTCCGGCTATCCGCGCACCACGATCACGAGCGCCGATTTCGGCGGCCGCACGATCGCGGCCTACTCCGCGGCCGTCGATCCCGCCGACGCCACGAAGGTCTGGGTTCTCGCGGAGCTGAACGCGCAGGCCGGCGAGAATTCGCCGAGCTACGGGCTCCTCCACGTCACGAGCGGCCTCGCGAAGGTTTCGGCCGGCCCGATCTGGCGCGTCCCGTCGCAGGCGGGCGAGGTCTGGTGGTCGAACCCGGGGGCGAGCTCCGCGCTCGTCGCGGGCAACAGCGGCCTCTTCGTCCTCATGTGGGCGCAGCGCGCGACTCCGAGTCTCCTGTTCAAGCTCTATTCCACGACGACGTTCGCCTGGTCAGCCGTCAACTCCTCGGCGCCTCCCGGCGCGTTCGACATCCCGACGAACATCTACAGCAACTTCTCGCCCGGCCAGCCGATGCGCGGGTTCGCCGCCGCCCCTCCCTCCAATTCCCTTTACGCCTATCTCCCGACGGGCAGCTCGGCCTACGTGATCCCGATGTCCTGCGTGTCCGTGAACGCTCCGGCCGCCGCGATCGTCGGACCGCTCTTCGTGAACGACGTCACGCCGGTCAAGAGTTGCGAAGAGGGCACGCTCGCGGAATGCACCGTGTTTCTGGGAGACAGGGTGTCCGGCACGCTCGCCGTTCTCCCTCCTCCCGTATTGCAGCCGGTGACCGGCTGGAATTTCGATTTTGATTTCCATGCGGGCGTTTCCAGCGAGGACTCCGGCGGATCGGCCTTCCCGCGCCTCAGGGCCCCCGACAACGGGGCCTTCGGGAATCCCTCGGCGCCCCCCGGCTCGTTCACGCTCGTGGGTCCGTGCGATCCCAACGTCGGGGGCGCAAGCCCGAGCAGCGGCGCCGGTTGCTGGGCGTCCGTGACGGCCAACGCGGCGTTCGCGGGCGGCGCTCCGGATTTCACGGGTGCTGAGGCGGCCGGGTCTGCGCGGCAGCTGAGCCTCGCCTTCGAGGCCGACAACCGGTACGGCAGCGCCGGCGCGACGATCGCTTCCCTGCGCTGGCAGGTGCCGGCGATCCGTCTCGGGACGCCCCAGATTCTCACCGGGAGCCCGGTGGACGCGACGGGCTCGGACGGCCAGCCTGCAGCCGCGGGCTTTTCCTGGTATTTCGGATCCAACACGGCCGCGCCCGCGGGCGAAATCCTGACGCGCGACCCGGGTTGCGGAGGGCCCGCGTGTCCGCACGCCTTTCCGGGCAACGGCACGCGGAACTTCAATGTCTGGGTCAAGGTGCCATACGCGAATGGGTACGTCTCGCCCGATTGTCCGGGCATGCCCGCCTCCTGTCAGCCGACCGCGCTCCAGCCGGCGCTGAAGATCCAGGTCGCCGACATCCAGCCTGCCTTCCTCGTGAACGGGGCGTCCGTCGGGCCCGTCATGGTCGTGACCAGCAACCCGACGATCGCGATCACGAACCAGTCGAATCCCGGGAGCTTCTCCCCGCAGTATTTCTACGGCCTCTGCCCGGACGCGACGGGTGTTTCTTCGGCGTGCCAGCCCACCGCGAGCCTCCCTTTTACCGGTGGCGCGGGCACGATCCCGACGCCCCAGACCGGCGGAGCCTGGTTTCTCCGCATCCGCGCGACATACGGGGCCGGCCTTTTCGTGGACTGGCTCTCCGGCTCGCCGGCCAGCACCGTGTTTCCCGTCAACGTCACGGTCGTGAGTCCGCTCGTCGTCGGCGTGACCGCGAATCCCGCCGCCGCCTACACGAACCAGCTGTTCGTTTTCTCGTGCAACGTCTCCGGCGGACTGCCGCCATACAGCTACGAGTGGCGGTCCCCGCTCCAGTTCGTCGTGGGGACCTCGCCGACTTTCCAGACGTCGTCCTCCGTCGCGGGAAGCGTTCAGGCCTGGTGCTTCGTCGCCGACGCCGCGGGCACGCAGAGCAGCGATTCGGCGAGCGTCCCGATCACCGCCGCTCCACCCGTCATGGTGACCGTCACCGCGAGCGCGAATCCCGTGGTCGTGGGCTCGACCGTTTCCTTCACCTGCAACGCGGCCGGCGGAACCGGCGCGGGGTTCTCGTACTCGTGGTCCGGGAACGCGGTCAGCGGAACCGGCCCGACGGCCTCGCAGACGTTCGGCGCCGCGGGCAACTACGTGGCGACGTGCACGGCCGCCGATCTCGGCAGCGGCGCCTTCACGATGAACTCCACGACGGTCACGGTGACCCCGCCGCCCGTGCAGGCGTCGGGTGCGGTGAGTCCCCCCTGGGTATACCCCGGGAACCCGGCGACTTTCTCGTGCACCGCAACGGGCGGCACGGGCCCGTATACCTACACGTGGACGTTCACGGGCGGCGGCACCTCCTCCGCGCAGAATCCGGCCCACGCCTTCGCGGCGCCGGGAAGCGCGTCCGGAACCTGCACGGCTCGCGACACGATCGGCACGACGGGCTCGGTGGCCCTTTCCGTCACCGTGATCCCTGCGGGCGGTTCGGGGCCGACGGCCTTCTTCGGGCTCTCGCCCTGCCGCCTTCTCGACACGCGCAACGCGGCGGGCCCCCGGGGCGGGCCCTCGATCGGACCGAGCGGAGGCCCCGACCGTGTCTTCCTGCTCACCGGAACGTGCGGGATTCCGGCGAACGCGAGGTCCCTCGTCACGAACGTGACCGTGACGAATGCGGGCGCCGTGGGCGACTTGAGCGTATTCGGAGCGAACGACAGCCCGGGGGGAACGACGTCCGTGAGCTTCAGGGCCGGCGTGGCGAGGGCGAACGCGAACGTCGTCCGTCTCGCGACGGACGGCTCCGGAACGATCCGGGTGCGCAACAACTCCGCCGCGCCTCTGGACCTGATCCTCGACGTCAGCGGCTATTTCCGGTAAGCCGCTGCATCGCTCCCCCGGACGCGAGCTCCCGGGTTCGTCAGGGAAGGAAGGCGCCGACCGCGGGCTCCCGGAACGAGCTCGTCTGCGCTCCCACTTTTCCCGTCGCCGGGTCGACGACCGCTACCAGCCCCTTCGCAAGAAGGAGCGTCTCGCCCGAGGGGCCCATCGCGAGGTCGGCCGGGCCGTCCGTCTTCGTCGGGACCGCCTTCTCGAAAAGTGTCGTGTCGAAGGCGCTCAGGCCGTTGTCCGCGGCGATGAGGAGGGTCTTGCCGCCCCCCGTCAGGAAGAGTCCACGTGACCCCTTTCCCGCGCTCTGCCGCTTCCCCTTCTCCAGCTTCTCGAGGTCGATCGAGAGGATGTCGCTCCCGACGGGGTCGTAGACGAACGCGACCTTCCCGTCCGGGCGGATGACGATCGCCGCGCCACGCGGTCTTTCGTGCTTCATGCCGTAGATCGAGTAGGTGTACGTCGATCGCCCGTGCGCCTGTGCGTCTCGTCGGCCCGTCTCCATCGAGGCAATCGTCGCCGCGCCGGCCGCGACGGCGAGACCGAGCCGCGAGCCGAAAGACGCCGTATCGAAGGTCTTCAACTTCTTACCCGACGGCAGCTCGAAGACGAGGACCTGGCTGATGGACTTCCCGTCCGAGTCGTAAACGAGGGCGAGCTTCCCGTCCGGGGTCCGCTCGGTACCGCTATGGCCGTAGAGCTTCGAGAGGGTGACGACGGGGGGCGCGCTGAAGTCACCGAAGTCGACGAAGGCGGAGGTCGACCCGTAAGCCCACGCCGTCCGGCCGTCGGGCGCGAAGCGGAAGGACGCCGGAGCTTCCGGACCGGCCACGTCGTATTCGACGACGGGCCCCTTGACGATGTAGATCCTGTGCTCCTTCACCTCGCCGGCCCTCGCGCCGCCGAGGATCAGCCGTCCGCTCTTCTCGAACCCGCCGATGCCGGTGATGGCGCCGAGCTTCATCTCGGCAGTCTTCTTCCGCTCGGGGAAGGAGAAGACCGCGAGCGAGCCCTGCACGTTGCCGAATCCCTTCGGGTTTCCGCGGGCGAGGGAGTAGAGTGTCGCGCCGTCGGGCGTCAGCAGCAGCTCCTTCGGCTCCCCAGACAGGAGGATCGGGCCTCCCGCCGTCCCCGTGGCGAAATCGCAGAAGGAGAGCTGGGCCGGCCCCTCGACCCTCGACGCCAGGACGGCGGCCATCGACGCGTCCGGCGAGATCGCCATGTCGGCGGCCGCCCGCTCGACAGTGACGCGCCGCGACTTCCCCTCGCGATCGATCGAGACGACCGTGGCCGGCTGACGCTTTTCCGGGTTCGTCGACGGGAAGCCGGGAGCGAGGACGACGAGGTTCGTTCCCGCGGCGTCCCAGACCGATGCCCCCAGACCCCACCCCAGTTCCAGCCGGGCCCTCTCTTTCAGCGTGCCGGCCTCCAGGACGGCCGCCTGCGACTTCGTCTTCGCCCTGAAGCCGTCGTACTTGTCGTCTCCCTCGCCGCGGCAGAGAACGACGACTGTCTTCCCGTCGGGCGAGACGACAGCCCGAGTCGGGACGTCCGGCAGCGGCGCGGAGGCCTTGATGGCGAGTGACACGGAGTCGAGGCGGCTGATGGTCTTCGCCGCCCGGTCGAGGACGAGTACGTCGGCGAACGCCGGAGTGCCCGCGAGCAGAACGAGGACGCTCGTGACGATCGACGAGGTGCGCCGGGCGTGGACGTGAGACATGGGGCCTCCTCCGTCAGATGACGCCGTTTTGCTTCAGATTCGCGAGATCGGACTCTGAATAGCCGAGCCGGCCGAGGATCTCGGCCGTGTGCTCGCCGAGCCGCGGCGGCGGGGTCTCGATCGCCGCCGGTGTCGAAAGGAAGAGCGCCGGGAGGTTGAAGAGCGGGAGCGGCCCGATGCCCGGCGCCTCGACCGTCTGGAGGGTCCCGCGGAAGACGACCTGCGGCTGGTGGAGCGCGTCGTCGAGCCCGAGGATCTCGCCCGACGGGACGTCCCGGGCGTTCAGGAGCGTCACCCATTCCTTCGTCGTCCTCCCGGCCAGCTTGAGCTCGAGAAGCGGCGTCAGCGCCCTGCGGTTCTCCTTCCTCGTGTCGCGCTCCTGGAACCGGGGGTCGGTCTTCAGCTCCGGGGCGCCAACGGCGTCGCAGACCGCCTCCCATTGCTCCTGCTTGTTCGCCGCGATGTTGACGTAGCCGTCCCGGGTCCGGAAGACGCCGCTCGGCGCGGCGGTGAAGTTGTCGTTTCCCATCGGGACCGGCTGCTGGCCGCCGATCAGGAGGTTCGCGGCGACCCAGCCCATCAGCGGCATGATCGCGTCGAGGAGCGCGACGTCGACCATCTGTCCTTCGCCGGTCCGCTCTCGGTGGAAGAGAGCGGTCATGATCGCGAACGCCGCGGTCAGCCCGCCGACCGTGTCGCAGACCGGAAAGCCGCAGCGGAGCGGGTTGAGACGCTCGTCGCCGTTTACGGCCATCGTCCCGGAGAGCCCCTGGATGATCTGGTCGTAGGCCGGCTTGTCGGCGTCGGGCCCGTCCTGGCCGAAACCGGAGATCGCGCAGTAGACGAGTCGCGGGTTCGCGGCCTTCATCACGTCCCAGCCGAAGCCGAGTCGCGTCATCACGCCGGGGCGGAAGTTCTCGACGGCGACGTCGGAGTCCGCGAGCAGCTTCAGGAAGATCTCCCTCGCCTCTTTCTTCTTCAGGTTCAGCGTGATCGACTTCTTGTTCGCGTTCTGCGCGAGGAAGCTCGTCCCCATCAGTTCATTGTTCAGCTTCGGGACGTTGCCGAGCTTGCGCGCCAGGTCGCCGCCCCCCGGGTTCTCGACCTTGATCACCTCGGCGCCGAGGAGGGCGAGGTGGAGCGTCGCGAACGGCCCCGAGAGAACGTTCGTCAGGTCGAGGACGCGGATCCCGTCGAGCGCCTTGCGCGTCACGCGGAGACTTCCGCGATCTTCCGCTCCGCCGGGACAGGCCCCGTCTTGTGGACCCTTCCGGGCAGCTCCCGCCCGAAGAAGGCCGAGACCGAGCGCGCGACCTCGATCAGGACGTCGAGCTTCACGTCGGTCCGAATCCCCGACCTCTGCCAGCCGTGGACGAGGTCCTCGGTCGCGACGTTTCCCGCGGCGACCTTCGTGAACGGGCAGCCGCCGAGGCCGCCGAACGAGGAGTCGAACGAGACGACGCCGGAGCGCATCGCAGCCCAGACGTTCGCCATCCCGAGCCCGAACGTGTCGTGGAAGTGGCACGCGGGCTCGACGTCCGGCGCGAGGTCGACGATCGCCTCGAACAGCCTCTCGACCTGCTCCGGGCAGGCGTGCCCCGCCGTGTCGGCGAGCGAGATCCTCCTGAGGCCCGCGTCGAGATACTCCCTGACGATCGAGAGGACCCGCTCTTCCGGGACCGGCCCCTCGAAGCCGCAGCCGAACGCCGACTGGACCGAGACCTGGACGGCCCTGCCCGCCTCGACCGTCTTCTTCGCGGTCGCCAGGATCCGGCGCGTCGCCTCCTCGGTCCCCATCCCGGTGTTCTTGCGGCTGTGGGTGTCGCTCGCCGAGACGCCCATGCAGACGAGCTCGACGCCGCACGAGAGCGCCCGGTCGAGCCCTTTCTCGTTCAGGACGAGACCGGAGAGGACGCCCCTCCCGGTGTCCGGCCTCGCCGCGAGCCTCCGGAACAGCTCGTCCGTGTCGGCCATCTGCGGGACCTTTTCCGGGTGGACGAACGAGCCGACCTGCACGATGTCGACACCCGAGGAAAGCAGACTTTCGATCCATGCGAGCTTCGTGCCCGTCGGGACCGTCTGCTTCTCGACCTGGAGGCCGTCGCGCGGCCCGACTTCATGGAGGGCGAACGTCCTCATGACCGCTACTCCTGGAGCCGCAGCGTACTATTTTCCGGGTTCGTCGGGAGAGCGTGCGGTGGGGTCAGATGACGGCCGGCCTGCTCGTCATTGGCATACCGCGATCGACTTGTCGATGCCGCTCAGCCACTGGTTCTCGTCGTTCTGGATTCCGATGTAGTAAATCCGGCCCTCGACGATCCGGGGAACGTCCGGGATCGTCACCGTGATGCGTGTGGGAGACCAGAGGGTGACGGGCAGCAGCACGCTGATTCCATGTCCGCCGAGGAGGACGCGGTTGGGCCCCTGCACGGCGCCGAAGCGATTGCCCTGAATCGTGACGGAGCCCCCTTTGCGCGCGCATCGCTCGGCGTAGCCGGTGATCTCGAAGAACGCCATCGCTTGCACGACGACCCCCGGCGTGAAGGGAGCGCAGTCGGGGTCGGGGTTCCGGCACGTCCCCCGCGATCGGTTGAAAGCCCATCCCGGTTCGCAGCGGGCTTCGTAGTGCGACATGTAGCCGCCGATGCCGGAGGGCGGCTTGTAGCAGAAGCCGTCCCGGTAGGTCTCCCCGCTCCTGCAGGCCGCCTTCTCGCAGCAGAGCTTCTTCACGCAGGACTGGCCGGAAATGTCCCATCCGTCCGGACAGACGGGACTCGCCGGCCGGTAATGGCTGCGCCAGCCGAACCCCGATTCGGCCTCGCAATAGGTGCCGTCGAAGGAGTAGTTGGACCGGCAGATCCGCTTCTTGCACTCTTCGGCGCCGGCCGAGGGCATCCACAGAAGCAGGGCGGCGGCTGTCAGGATCCAGGAACCGAGGCGGCGCAAGCGGCGCATGGAAGCTCCTTTCTCGGCGAGCCCGGCATGGGCCTTCTCACGGGTTCGCGAGAAGCTCCGCAGAATGGGGACACGCCTCCTCGAGCCGCGCGCGGATCGGCTATGCTGAATTCGTGGCACCCTCGCCCGGCCGCGTCACAGAGCTTCTGGTCGAATGGAGCCGGGGCGATCGCGACGCTCTCGAGGAGCTCGTGCCTCTCGTCTACAGCGAGCTGCGAAAGATCGCCCGCCAGCGCCTGTCACAGGAGCGGCCCGACCACACGCTCGTGCCGACGGCTCTCGTCCACGAGACCTACCTGCGGCTGGCCGGCCAGAAGCGGGCCCAATGGCACGGCCGGGCTCACTTCTTCGCCGTGTCGGCGCAGCTGATGCGCCGGATCCTCGTGGACCACGCGCGCGCCCGCAGGACCGCGAAGAGGGAGGGTGCCTGCTTCACGGTCGCCCTGGGCGAGGCGGATGCACCGCTCGAGCAGCGAGGAACGGACCTTCTGGCACTGGACGAGGCTCTCCGGGATCTGGAGGCTCTCGACGCGAGGCAGGGCCGGATCGTCGAGCTGCGCTACTTCGGCGGCCTGACGGTCGAGGAGACGGCCCGGGTGCTCGAGATCTCCGCCCGGACCGTCAAGCGCGAGTGGCGGATGGCGAAGGCGTGGCTTGGCCGCGAGCTTCGCGGCGACCGGGCGACCGGGTCCTGACGCCGGAACGGTCCGGCCGCTTTACTTGGCGGCCCGGAGCGTGACTTTCATGATGCACTGGGTCACGCCGTCTCCGTTCGGCGGAGGCGGATCCAGGGCCCGGATCTGGAGAAGGATCGAGGGCCCCATTATTTGCACGCTGGCGGCGGCGTTCGCGCGAAAGCCGAGCTCGTTCAGCGTGCGGGGTCTGTCTTGCGGCTCGATGATCCCCTTCAGCGCGCTGGGTCTGTCATCCGGCTGGATGATCCCCTTCAGCGCGCCGGGTCTGTCTTCCGGTTCGACGATTCCCTTCAGGGCGCCAGGTTTGTCATTCGGTCCGAGAATCGTGTTCACCGAGCACGTCAGGTCCCCGACGGCATGGCTGGCCCGGTAGTTGGCCTCCTGCTTGTCCACTCTTCGAAAAAAGACCCGAACCTGGCCTCTGGCGCCCGTTCCCTCGAGCTCGAGGACGTACCGTCCTTTTTCCCGGACCTTCTCCCGGACCTTCGAGTCCATTGGGCCGAATACCTGGTCGATGAGGACCGGCGCGCTGGCAAGTCGATCTCCCGCCCGGACGACAGGAGTGAAGGTGCGAGGCGCCGCCACGAGCGCCTCCGTCAGGCAGAACGCCACGGCGGAGAGGAGAAGGACGGTTCGGCCTTTCATGGAGGACCTCCTTCTCCGAATCGCGAGAGGTGGCGGGCGGAGGGGCCACGTGGAGCGGGTCGCGGGATTCGGCTATGCTGCCCGGTCACACGCTTTCATGACGCCGGAACAGTGGGAGCAGCTGAAGGCCGTTTTCCAGGAGGTGCTGGATCGAGCGCCTGAGCAGCGCCGACAGTATCTCGACGAAGCCTGCCGGGGCGATTCGGGGCTTCGCCGCCAGGTCGAGTCCCTGATTGCGTCCTCCGAGCAACCGGAAGTGCTGGAGACTCCCGCGCCCCGGGAGCCGTCCGATGCAGCGCTCGGAGCCGAACGGCCGTCTCACGTGGGCAAGCGTATCGGTCCCTACAAGGTGCTCGCGGAGATCGGACACGGCGGCATGGGCTCGGTCTACCTGGCCCGCCGATCCGACGAGCAGTTCCGCCAGCGCGTGGCGGTCAAGATCGTTCGGCCGGGGATGGAATCCGACATCGTCCTCCGGCGGTTCCGCAACGAGCGGCAGATCCTGGCAGGCCTCGATCATCCCCACATCGCCCGGCTCCTCGACGGAGGCGCGACCGAGGAGGGGCTGCCCTTTTTCGTTCTCGAGTACGTGGAAGGCCAGCCCCTGCTCGAGTACTGCGACAGCCATCGACTCTCCGTCGACGAAAGGCTGAAGCTCTTTCGCACGATCTGTTCCGCCGTCCACTACGCGCACCAGAACCTCGTCGTGCACCGGGACATCAAACCCGGCAACATCCTGGTGACGTCGGAGGGTGCTCCGAAGCTGCTCGACTTCGGGATCGCGAAGCTCCTGAATCCCGAGTTCTCTTCGCAGACTCTCGACTACACGGCAGCTTCGCTGCGCCTCCTGACTCCGGACTACGCGAGTCCGGAGCAGATCCGGGGCGAACCCATCACGACGGCGAGCGATGTCTACTCGCTCGGCGTCGTCCTGTACGAGCTCCTGACCGGCCACCGTCCCTACCGGCTCGAGACGCTGCAGGCGGCGGAGCTGCTGCGGGTGGTTTGCGAGAAGGAGCCCGAGAAGCCGAGCACGGCGGTGTCGCGCGTCGAAGAGGTCCTTTCGGAGGATGGATCCGTCCGGTCCACCCTCACTCCCGAATCGGTCAGCCAGACCCGGGGAGGGGAGCCGCAGAAGCTCCAGAGGCGCCTGGCCGGCGACCTCGACAACATCGTCCTCATGGCGATGCGCAAGGAGCCGCAGCGGCGGTACGCGTCGGTCGAGCAGTTCTCCGAGGACATCCGGCGGCATCTCGAACGTCTCCCGGTGATCGCGCGCAAGGACACCCTCGGATACCGCACGGGCAAGTTCGTGCGCCGGCACCGCGCGGGGGTCGTCGCGGCTGCGCTCGTCGCCGGCGCCCTCGTCGCCGGCCTCGCGGCGACGGTCCACCAGGCCCGCGTGGCGCAGAGCGAGCGGGCCCGCGCGGAGCGGCGGTTCAACGACGTGCGGCAGCTCGCGAACGCGTTTCTTTTCGAGGTGCACGACGGCATCCAGAAGCTGCCGGGCTCGACGAAGGTGCGGGAAACCCTGGTCACGAAGGCCCTCGTGTACCTCGACAGCCTGTCCCGCGAGGCCGCTGGCGACCGGTCGCTGCGGCGGGAGCTGGCCACCGCCTATCTGAAGGTCGGCGACGTGCAGGGAAGACCGGCCGCGGCGAATCTCGGCGACACTACCGGGGCGCTGAAGAGCTATCGGAAATCTGTCGAGCTTCGCGAGGCGCTGGCGGCCGAGGATCCCGGGAATCCCGAGGATCGCCGGGAGCTGGCGGTGGCCTATGACCGCGTCGCAGAGGTGACGCAGGTCATGGGCGACAGGGTCGGCGCCCTCGCGCTGAGTCGAAAGGCCCTCTCGATACACGAGAAACTCGCGGCCGAACGGCCCGGCGATCCGATCGCGCGCCGCGACGTCGCGATCGGCCACCACCACGTCGCCGTCGCACTCGTCCAGACGGGCGATCAACCGGGCGCCACGGCCTCTTATCGGAAAGAGATGGAGATCTTCGAGGCTCTCTGGAGGGAGAACCTGAAGGACCCGAAGTCCCAACGCAACGCGGCGCTCGGCTACAAATACTACGGCAGCGCGCTGCAAGCGGGGAAAGACTACGCCGGCGCCCGGGACATGTACCTGAGGGCCGTGCGGCTCGACGAGGAGCGCTCCCAGGCCGATCCGACGAACGCGGAGGCCCGGCTCGACCTGTCTTTCGACTACGCCTCGATGGGCGGCCTCCTCTGGGACCTCGAAAACTACGCGGGGAGTCTCCAAAGCCACCGGCGAGCGCTCGCGATCCGCGAGACACTGGTGGCGGCCGATCCCCGAAACGCCCAGCTGCGAGGCGTCGTGGCGAGGGCTCATGGCCGGATCGGCGCTGTTCTCTTGAAGATGGGTGACACGGCCGGCGCCCTGGAGAGCCGCGGGAAGGAGATGGCGATTTACGGGGACCTGTCCAAGGGGGACCCGACGAACGTCTTCACGCGGGCCAGCGCGGCACGGGCCGTGGCCGGTTTGGGCAGCCTCCACGCGACGCTCGGCGCCGATGGGAAGACACCGGCGGCGCGGAGGGTCGAACACTGGCGGCGGGCGAGGTCGCAATACCGCCAGGGGCTGGAGGCGTTCCTCGAGATGCGCCAGGCGGGCACGCTTCCGACCGGCGAAACCGGCGAGCCGGACCGCATCCTCGCCGAGATCGCACGCTGTGACGAGGCGCTCTCAAGGCTCGAAGGCGCCCCGGGCCCGACCTCGAGACCAAAAAGAGACTGACTCCGCGTGTCGAGGTTCACGGCGGGCTGCGGCTCGGGCTGGCGAATCCCGGGGCGAGGTGTGGTGCCGGGTGTAGATTGCTTCGTTGCCCCACTGCCCCTGCGGGGATGAAAGGAAACGGACATGGAGGATCATCGTGGATGGAGCGTGGATCTGGGTGGCGGCAAACGGCTAGAGCTTCCTCCGATTCCACAGATGCCGCAGATTCCGCGGATCCCGCGAGGCGTGGCGGTTCTCATCCTGGGCGTCGCGGCGGCCCTGTTCCTGATCGTGACCGGCTACTACCAGGTCGAGCCTGACGAGGTAGCGGTGGTCCAGCGCTTCGGCAGGTTCGTGCGGACCAGCGAACCCGGCCCTCACGTCAAGATCCCCCTCGGCGTTGAGCGGATCACGAAGGTGCCGGTCCAGCGCCAGCTCAAGATGGAGTTCGGGTTCCGGACCGCGCGGGCGGCGGCCCAGACGACGTACGCGGCAGCCACGCCCGAGACCATCGCCGAGGCGCAGATGCTCACGGGAGACCTCAACGTCGCGGTGGTCGAGTGGATCGTCCAGTACCGGATCAAGGATCCGAGCGCGTTCCTCTTCCGCGTGCGCGACGTGCCCGAGACGTTTCGGTACATGTCCGAGGCGGCCATGCGCCAGGTCGTGGGCGATCACAGCGTGGACGAAGTCCTGACGATCGGGCGCGAGGCGATCGCGCTTCTGGCAAAGGCGGAGCTGCAGCGGCTCTGTGAGATGTACGGGATCGGCATCGAGGTCCAGCAGCTCGTCCTCCAGGACGT
>JAMQPJ010000680.1 GCA_023717585.1 Thermoanaerobaculia bacterium | reverse complement strand
AGCGCCGCCAGCTCGCGGCGGGACGAGAGCTCCCTCTCGAGACGCCGCGTGTTCGTGCGGTCCTCGAGGAACAGCAGGACGCCCATGACGGATTTTCCGGAATCGAGAATCGGGACGGCCGTCAGCTCGAGCAGGCGCGCGTCCGGGCCGGCGCCGAGCGCGAGCTCCATGGAGAGCGTCGGCGAGCCCTTGCGCGCCGCCTCCGCCGCCGCGCGGAGAGCGGGCAGAGCGTCGATCGCGGACTCGGCTTCCCCGGCGAGGCTCCCGTCGCCGAGGCCGAGGAACTCGCGGGCGGGCGCGTTCGCCTGCGTGAGGCGGCCGGCGGCGTCCACCACGACGAGGCCGCCGGGGTGCGAGCGCACGAGCGTCTCGGCCGTCACCGCGAGGTCGTCGGCGCGCCGCTGTTCGGAGCGGCGGAGCCCTTCCAGCACGGCGGTGCGCTTCTTGAGCTCCTCGACCGTGCGCTGGAACGTCGCGATAGCCGTCTCGGCTTCGTCGCCGCCGGCCCGGGCCGCCGGCACGAGGCCTCCGGCTCCCCTTGCCGTCTCCGTGAGGGCGTCGATAGGCTCGGCGAGGCGCCTGAGGAACGGCACCACGAGAAGGACGAGGACTGCCGCGGCCGCGGGCACCGCGACCGAGAGGATGCGGGCGTTGCGGCGCGCCTCCGCGATAGACGTTCCGTCCCAGACGACCCTCAGGATCCACGGCGCCCCCGGAAGGGCGACCGTGATCGACGGAGCTCCGCCTTCGCCCCCAGCCACGACGGGCTCCGGAGAGGGCAGTTCGCCAGGTGGCAGCGAGGCGGGTGCGAGCCCGGCGTCCAGGAGGAACGGCGCTTCTGCGACTCGCTCTCCCCGCGCGTCGTAGAGCGCGGCGCCCCGCGCGTTCAGCTCGCGGAGAAGGCGATCCGAGACGAGCGCGAGGGCGGGGTCCGGCGCTCGAGCGACGCGGTCCGCGACCGCGCGCGTCTCCGCGGTCAGTCGCCTTAGGCTCTCACCGGCGCCCCAGGCCGCGGTGTTCCGGAGCACGACGACGGCCGTCCCGGCGAGAAAGAGCAGCGTCGCGAGCCCGCCCACGATCACGATGCGCACCTCGCGCTCGAAGGCGCGATCCGTCACGGCAGAAGCCTCGGAACCCAGGGCAGGCCCCCGGCGATCGCGTCCCAGGCCGAACGTCCGGCCACGAAAGCGACGAGCGCGCCGCAGGCGAGAAAGACGCCGAACGGCACGTCGACCCGCGCGAGAAGCACGAGGAGCCCGCCTGGCGTCGCCTCGGCGCGCGCCGCGAGAACCCGGAAGAAATCGGCGCCGTCGTCGAGCGCGAGGCGCCCGTGCGCCGCGGGCTCGCCTCGCCGGGCCCGCATGCGCGCGAGCCGGACGAACGCGAGGAGACGGGCGGCCGTCGGGATGTCCGCTCTCAGGCTCATTCCGTCGGGCGCGGCCCCCGGAATCTCGCGGAAGCGCGCCGACGCCGAAAGGACGCGGCCGTCCTCCCCGACGAGAAGGCCGGCTCGTGCCGCCACCGCATGGGCGGCCGAGGACGACGCGCGGCCGCGCCGCGCCTCAAGTGACCAGCGGAGCATGCGCAGGGTCGTCGCGCCGCCCGCGACGACCGTGCCCG
>JAMQPJ010000644.1 GCA_023717585.1 Thermoanaerobaculia bacterium | reverse complement strand
CCTCGCGGGGGGCGTTTCGCGCGCTCTCTACGGGCGCGCGGCGACGACGGAACAGGTGGTGAGGGTCGCCGCCCTCCTCCCTCCGCTCCTGGGCGCGCTCCACGTCCTGCCTCTCTTCGCGGTCGCCCGCCGGGTCCTGGGCAGCCGCCGCGCCCGGATCGCGACCGTCGCCTATGCCGCGATTCCGGCCGCCGTCCTCTGGGGAGGTTTCGGGCACTTCGACCACCACGTGGCCGAGGCGCTCAACGTGCTCCTCGTCCTCGCGGCCGGCACATGGACTGCGGCCGCGCGCGGGCGGGCCCGATTCCAACGCGCCGCCGTTTTCGGGGCCGCGATCGCCCTCGCCGTCCTCACGTGGCAGGGGGCCGTGTTCGTGGCCGGCCTCGCGTTTCTGTGGGCGGCGCTCGCGCTCGGCGAGGCGGCGGCTGTCGCTTGCGTCGTAGCGACCGCGCTCGTCGCCCTTGGAACCGCGGCGGCTCTGCCCGCGGAGCCCGTCCCTTTTTCCTTCGTCTCTTTCGGCTGGTTCCAGCCGCTGCTCCTCGCCGGCGCCACGGTGCCGCTCCTCGCGCTCGCCGCGTGGCGCGCCCCGACCCCGCGAAGACGGGCTCTCTGGGGGCTCTCAGCCGCCGGCGGCCTGGCCGTGGCCCTGCCGAACGCGCGCCGTGTCCTCGCCGCCGTTTTCCACGGCGGCGCCTACGTCTTCAAGGAAGGCGCGGGTGAGAGCGTGAACGATTTCGCGAACGGCGGATTCCTCTCCTACCCGCAGGAGTTCCTGCGTCTCGTCGCCGAGTGCCAGCCGCTCGTGCGTGGATGGGGCTCATTCGAGCGCGCGGTGCGCGAGGTCTCGCCGGGCTTCTTCCTCGTCCCCTTCGCCGCGTTCCTCTGGGTCGCGGCCGGCGCCCGTCGGCCACGGGGACCGCGTGCCGCCGGCCGCCTGCTTCTGGCCCTTTTCGCCGCGAGCGTCTTCGCGATGGCTCTCTTCCAGCAGCGCAACGTCTACTACCTCGCCATCTTCGCCGCGCTCGCGCTCGCCGAGGCGTGCGCGCGCGTCGCCCCGCGCGCACGGGGCTTCCCGAGGACCGCCATTCCGCTCCTGCTCGCCGCGGGCCTCGTGATCGTGCCGGGCTGGCCCTACCTCCAGAGGGCCCGCGCGTTCGCGGACGGCCCCGGGTACGACGTCCTCGACCTCTTCGCGAGGCTTCGCGCCCTGGATCCGCCACCGGTCGACCCGGCGGCGGTTCCGCAGCAGCCTCCGGGGACGATCCCCGGCGTGATGCCGCCGTGGTCCGCCGGACACTTCGTGACGGCGCTCGTGGAGAGGCCCGCCGCGGCGGACCCGTTCGTCTACGGATGGCGCAGGCAGTGCCGGCTGTTCACGGCGACGGACGACTCCGAGGCGCTCGCGATTCTGACGGCCGCGAAGTGCCGGTATCTCGTCACGACGGAGCTCACCCCCCTGCTGCCCGCCTACGCGGCCGCCGCGGGTCGTGCGCCCTCACCGACACGCGCGATGTTCGCGCGGCGGGCGCACGAGTCCGACGCCGCGCGGCCGCTTCCCTTCCTCGAGAAGGTCCTCGACTCGCGGACGGGCTCGCGCCGCGCCGACGGGACCTTCCAGCCGCGATTCCGCGTCTTTCGCGTGCTCGGCGCCGACGCACCCTAGAATCGAGGATATGCCGATCGAGGGGAAGCGGGTCGCCGTCGTGATGCCCGCCTACAACGCCGAAAAGACGCTGGACAAGACATGGCGCGAAATCCCGAAGGACTGGGTCGACGACGTCATCCTCGTGGATGACGCCTCGACGGACCGCACCGTCGAGGTCGCGCGCGCGCTCCCGGGCATCCACGTCGTGACACATGCGAGGAACCGCGGGTACGGCGGCAACCAGAAGACGTGTTACGCGACGGCGCTCGCGCGCGGCGCCGACATCTGCATCATGGTGCACCCGGACCACCAGTACGACGCGACCGTCCTGCCCGACCTCATCCGCCCGATCGCGCGCGGCGAGGAGGACGCGATGTTCGGCAGCCGCATGCTCGGAGGACGCCCGCTCGAGGGCGGCATGCCGAAGTGGAAGTACCTCGCGAACATCTTTCTCACCGCCGTCGAGAACGCCACGTTCTATCTCTACCTGACCGAGTACCACTCGGGTCTGCGCGCGTATTCGCGTCGTTACCTCGAGAGCGTCAACCTCGAGGCCTTTTCGGACGGCTTCGTCTTCGACACCGAGATCATCGCCGCGGGCATGTGGAAGAACATGCGCATCCGCGAGGTCCCGATCGTGACGCGCTACTTCGACGAGGCCTCGCAGATCGACTTCTGGAGCTCGTGCGTCTACGGGCTCTCGATCCTCGTGGTGATGGTCCGCTTCAAGGCGCGGAAGTGGGGATGGCGGGACGACCCGATCTTCCTGTGAGCGAGCGGCGCGCGCCCCTCGCCCGGACCCTTCTCACACCGGCGGCGCTCGCCGCGGCTCTTCTCGTCGCCTCGACGGCTTTCACACACGCGGATCTCCTCTCGGGCCGGACGACCCCCGCCTACCGCGACATCGCGACGACGCAGCGGCCGGCGCGCGCTCTCGCCGCCCGCCTCGGGGCGGCACGCCTCGATCCCTTCGCCTCGTTCGGGCAGGCCTATCGGGGAAACCCGAATCTCGTGCTCGCCTATCCCTTTCCCAGGAATCCCCGCTTTCTCGGCCTCCATCTGCTCCTCCACCTCGGACTCGGTCTCCTCGGGGCGTTTCTCTTCCTGCGCACCGAGGTGAAGTCCCGCGACGCCGCGCTCACCGGAGCGTTCGCCTTCGGCCTCTCGGGCTACGTCCTGTCCTCGGCCGCTTTCCTGAACGCCACGACGACGATCGCGTGGATGCCCTGGACCCTCCTCGCCGTCCAGCGCGGGCGGGCGGCGGCGACCCGCGCCGATCTCCTCCGCGCCGGAGGCCTCGCCCTCGTCGCGTGCTCCCTTCTCGTGCTCGGAGGCGAGCCGGCTCTCGCGGGTCTCGCGCTCCTCCTCGCCTTCGCGCTCGCGGCTCGCGGGCCGGCCGGTGCGCGCCGCGGCGGACTCCTGGCCCTTTTCGGCGGAGGCCTCGCGGCCGCTGTCGTCGTCTCCCCGTGGCTTCTCGAAGTCGTCCGCGCCTCCGCCTTCGCGGCGCGGCGCTCGCGCGGCTTTTCGTGGAACGAGTTCGCCGCCGTCGGCTTCCATCCCCTGCGGCTCCTCGAGACACCGTTCCCGCTCGCCTTCGGAGATCCCACCCGTCTCCTGTCCGGAGCTTTCTGGGGATTCGCCGTGACGCAGGGCAATCCGCCGTATCACGCCTCGCTCTCGTTCGGCGTCGTCCCTCTCGCTCTCGCCCTCGTGTTTGCGTGCTCGGCGCGCCGCAACGAAGGGCATTTCTGGATCGGCGTCGCCCTCCTGGCGCTTCTCGCGTCCTTCACGCCGTGGCTGCCGGGCGCGCGCGCCCTCTACGAGGCCATGCCGGCCGTGCACGTCCTCCGTTACCCGGTGAAAGCGCTCCTCCCGGTGACGCTCGCGCTCTCGGTCCTGGCGGCGCTCGGCGTCGACCGGCTTCTCGTGGAGGGCGCCCTCCCGCGTTTCCGGCGCCGCGCCGCCGGCTTTCTCTTCGCGCTCGGCGGCGTCCTGGCCGCGCTGGCAGTCGCGGGCCGGCTCTTTCCGGGCCGCGTCCGGGACCTGCTCCTCTCCGGCTGGGACCCCTCCTGGCTGTCGGATCCCCGCGTGGTCCTCGCTCCCGTCGTGCAGCGCCTCCCGGGTCAGGCGGCTCTCGCCGCCGCGAGTCTGATCGTTCTCGCGCTGCTTCTCCTGCGCGGAATCGGCGATCCCCGCGGGGCCTTCTTCCTGTTCGGAGCGACCGCGCTCTCGCTCCTCGCCTGGTCCCCGCGGACGATTCCACGCGTCCCGTCCGCCCTCTACGAGACCCCTTCGCCGCTCGTGGCCCGCGCGGCCGCCCTCGGGGGGCGCGTCTTCGAGCGGGCGGCGAAGGACTTCGACGCGGTGCGCCGGGGTGTTGCGGGCCGCGTCTCGGGCGACGATCTCCTCGATCTCGCTTCCGCGCAGGTGCGACAGGGCTGGGCCCTCTCGGGCGCACCTCACGGCCTCTCCTACGCCTGGGATCCCGACCCGGACGGAAGCTACACGATCCTCACGCGCTACGCCCACGACGTTCTTCGGCAGAGGAGCTGGGAGCGGCGCGTGAAATGGCTGCGCGCGGGGGCGGTGCGCTCCGTCATCGCCTCGGACGTGCCGGCGGAAACGCCGGGTCTCCTTCCCGTCTTCGTGGAGGCCTCCGCCGGCGTGCCCGCGACCCTCTGGCGCCTGACCGCGCCGCTGCCCGGCGTCAGGCGCCAGAGCCGCGTCGTGGCCTCCGGCTCGATCAGCGAGACGGTGACGGTCTTCGAGCGCGACGATTTCGAGCCGGCTACAGACGTCGTCGTCTACGGGAAGGAGGCCGCTGCCCTCGCCTCCGGCGACCGCGATTCTTCGGCCGAGGCCCGCGTGACGGAGGAATCCCCGGACCGCCTCGTCATCGAAACTTCCGGAGCACGCCCCGCCGTCCTTCACGTCGACCGCAGCTTCACGCCCCGCGTCGTGGCGCGCGTGAATGGCAGCCCGGCCACCCCGCTCGTCGCCGACCTCCATCTCATCGGCGTCCCTGTTCCGGCGGGCCTCTCGCGCGTCGTCGTCGACCTCGCGCCCTGAGGGCGGAGCCGCCTACCAGCGGTCGAACGCCGGATGGCCCTCGCGCACGGCCACGAACGTGCCGCGGCACGTGGCCGTCACCTTCCCGCCCGCCTCGAGCTCCGCGTCCACGACCGCCCGGTCGCCCGTGGATTCGACGACGCGCGCTTTCAGGTGAAGCAGCTCGTCGATGGGTGTCGGCCGTTTGAGACGGACGTGGAAGTCCGCGGTGACGGTGAAAGGCGGCGAGGCCGCGCCCGCTTTCTTCATGAGGTGGACCATCGCGGCCCAGTTGCTGTGACAATCGAGAAGGGCTCCCACGATGCCCCCGTTCACGATCCCTTCGAAGGCGAGGTGATGCGGCTCCGCCTTCCAGGTCGCGACGAACTCCTCGCCCTCGAGGAAGCTCCGGATGCGCAGGCCCTTCTCGTTCGCGGGCCCGCACCCGAAGCAGCGATTTTTGGGCCCATAGGTTTCCTGCAGGCTCTTCATGCGCCGATCATCCCATTCCCGTCGCGACGGGCGGGGTACACTCCGCGATGACAACCGGGGAGGTCAAGAGTGCGCTCGACCGCGTCTGCCGTCCTGGCTATTTTGCTGTTCGCAATCGGCCCCAGCGCCGACGGCGCTCCACCGCCTCCCTGTGCGCGTTTGCTGACGGCCGCCGAAGTCGCCACAGCGGCCGGCCCCGGGTTCAAGGACGTCGGGCAAGAAACGCCCAAAGCGGGGGAGTCGGAGTGCGTGTGGCTGCTCGAGAGCTCTCCGAACCCGAAAGCGATTGCGTTCAGGTTCTGGCAAGCGAGCGCCGCGCCGGCAGGCCTCCCCGCGCTCTTCGAGACCCAGGCGACGAAGGCCGAAAAGCTCCACGGCAACAAGAGAGAGCTCCTGGACGGCATCGGGGCGCGGGCGGCGCTGGTCCCGGGCAAGAAACCGGGAGCCATGGCGGTCCTCGTCGTCCAGACGGCTGAAGGTGTCGCGTACGTTGAAACGGACTATTTGGAACGCCCCCAGATCCTCCGCCTGGCCAGGGCGATCGTGGCACCGTAGTCGCCGCCAGCGTATGACTAGGGATTCTGGCGGACACCAAGCCCTTATCGGGACGGGCCCCTAGGGGAGACGTGTAGGACTTCCCGATTCTTTCGCGCCCATTCCCGTCGCGACGGGTGTCGCGCGGCCGGGCAGGGTCGTCCATGAGAGACGTTTGACGGGAAATTCTTTTTGCTCCCGTGCGCTGCGTGAAAGCGCCGGGGCAGCCAGCAATGTTTTGCAAATTTCTTCGAAGGTAAGGAATTTCACGCCGTCGCTCTTCCACGCCGCGAGCAAATCGGAAAACGGCGCGGCGAAAACGGCGCCGCCTTCGATCTCCGTGTGGATGGAATGGACGTCGAGGGCAGTTTGCGCGGCATCCGCGTCCAGCGCCGCCGCGGCAGGCTCCGCTTCGCCGACACCCGCCGCGAGCCCCTCACTTAACCCCATTCTAAGAAATTTGCAGGCCCTTTCGACCTGCGTTCCGCTGCCCGGCAAAGAGAGGGCAAGAAGCTCGTCGAACGTCGGGAGCGTCGACGGGATCTCCAGCACCTTGCTCGGCGTTCCATCCGCTCGCAGCGGGAAGAACGGCCCTCCCCCTCGCGTGTCCGACGTCGCCACGATGCCGTGCGCCTCCTGCACCTCCACCGAGAGCGCCGTCGCCGTCCAGCCCGGCGCGGCCTGAAACGCCGCGGGCCTTCCGAAGATCTCCCGGAAACGGGCGTGCTCTTTCGCGACGACGGCCTCGATCCGGCCCCGCGACATCTTCGGCAGGTTGTCGTGCCAGTCGATGTGGTCCCAGGCGTGGATGCCGACCGAGTGCCCCGCGGCAGCCGCCTCGCGCATGCGCGCGACGGTCTCGCTCCGGCCGCCGATGTCGGGCGCGGGGAGGAGGGTCCCGTAGAGCATCGTGCGGAATCCGTACGACGCCGCGGGACTGGCGGAGAGGACCTTCTTCACGAAGCCCTTCCGGAAGACGCGCTTGATCGCCCTGCCGCTCGTGTCGGGCCCGAGCGAGAAGAAGAACGTGGCCCGGAGGCCATGCTTCCCGAAGAGGTCGACGAGCCGCGGGACGCCCTCGAGCGTCCCGCGGTACGTGTCGACGTCGACCTTGAGGGCGAGGCTGCTCAAACTTCCGGGGGTTTCCGCCCCTTCAGGTAGAAATCCAGCGTCTTCCGAAGGCCGGTCGGGAAGTCCGTCTTCGGCGTCCACCCGAGGAGCCGCTTCGCCTTCGCGACGGAGGGAACGCGCCTCGTGATGTCCTGATAGCCCTCGCCGTAATAGTCCTTCGACGTGACCTTCACGAGCTTCGTCCTTTTCGCGGCGGCCGCGAACTTCGGATACGTTCCGACCGCGTCGATGAGCGCGTGCGCGAGCTGCTCGATGGACAGGTCGGCGCCCGGGTTTCCGAGATTGAAGATCTCGCTGTCGGCCCGGCCCTTCGGGTTCTCGAGGATGGTCATGAGGCCGTCGATGCCGTCCTCGATGTAGGTGAAGCACCGGCGCTGCGCGCCGCCGTCCACGAGCTTGATGGGCACGCCGTACAGGATGTTGTGCAGGAACTGCGTGAGGACGCGGCTGGACCCTTCCTTCGGCGCGTCCACGTTGTCGAGGTGCGGGCCGTACCAGTTGAAAGGCCGGAAGAGCGTGTACTTCAGGCCCTGCGCGGTTCCCATCGCCGCGATCACCCGGTCGAGGAGCTGCTTGGAGGCGGAATAGATCCAGCGCGGCTTCGCGATGGGGCCGTAGACGAGCGGCGAGCGGTCCTCGTCGAACTCCTCGTCGGGGCACATGCCGTAGACCTCGGAGGTGGACGGGAAGACGACGCGCTTGCCGTACTTGGCGGCCATCTTGACGATGCGGAGGTTCTCCTCGAAGTCCAGCTCGAACACCGAGAGCGGGTTCTTCACGTACGCCGCGGGCGTCGCGATCGCCACGAGCGGCAGCACGACGTCGGCTTTCTTCACGTGGTACTCGATCCACTCGCGGTTGATCGAGATGTCGCCCTCGAGGAACCGGAAGCGCTTCTCGGACAGGAACTCCTCGATGCGGTCGCTGCCCACGTCGAGGCCGAAGACCTCCCAGTCGGTGCCCGTGAGGATCCGCCGGGTCAGCGCGTTTCCGATGAAGCCGTTGACGCCGAGGACCAGGACTCGCATGCGTCTCCCTTCCCTGGGTTCGATCCGATCGAGTCTACGCGAGCGGAAAGATGCCCGACGGGCGGACGAGCCAGTCGCGGAAGCCGCCGGCGTCGAGGTCTTTTCCGCCCTCGGGGCGCGCCGCCAGGATCTCGACCGTGTGGTCGTCGCCCGCGAAGACGATCACGGAGCGCTCCGTCAGCTCGACCTTTCCCGGGAACACGTCGTGCCCCCCGTAGGGCGAAAGGCGCGTCTTCCAGACCGTGACCTTCTTTCCGAAGACGTCCGTGAAGGCGCCCGGCCACGGCTTTGACACGGCGCGCACGAGGTCGTGGATCTCCTTCGCGTTGAGCGACCAGTCGATGACGCCGTCTTCGGGCTTGCGGCCGCCGAAGTACGAGCCCTTCGAGAGATCGAGGGGAATGCGCGGCGCGTCGCCCGCCTTCAGCCGCGGAAGAGCCCGTGCGAGCACGACGGCCGCCGCGTCCGACACGCGGCGCGAAACGGCGAGCGCATCGTCGTCGGGACCGATCGGAACCCGTTCCTGGTCCACGAGGTCGCCGGCGTCCGGCTTCTCGGTCATGTAGTGGAGGGACGCGCCCGTCTCCGTCGCGCCCTTCAGGATCGCCCAGTTCACGGGCGAGCGGCCTCGGAAGTGGGGCAGGAGCGAGCCGTGCATGTTCAGCGCTCCGCGCCGCGCGAGTGACAGGATGCCCGCCGGGATCATCTTCCGGAAATAGAACGAGAACAGGAAGTCGGGCTGGACGGCGCGGATGCGCGCTTCGTCGCCGGGGTCGCCCAGGTCGTCGACGCGCCGCGGCTCGATGCCGTGCTCTCGCGCGAGCTCGGCCACGGAATCGAACCAGCGCTCTTCGCCCGGCGCGTCGTCGTGCGTGTAGACGAGGCGTACGCTCTCGCCGGCATCGAAGAGCGTCTTCAGACACTTGTAGCCGACGTCGGAATACCCGCAGACCACGATTCCGCCCATCAACATTCCTCCTGAACGAACCTGGGGGTCCGGGGGGCGCACGGAAACGCGCC
>JAMQPJ010000643.1 GCA_023717585.1 Thermoanaerobaculia bacterium | reverse complement strand
TCGAAGAACTCTTCGATTTCCGGTCCGGCATTCTCTACGACTGTCTAGAAGCGCTCCGCGTCGCGGCCTGCATGCTCGCCCCGATCGCGCCGCGTACTGCGACGGAGGTCTTCCGGCGGCTCGGGATCGACAGGCGCGCCGAGGACGTCCGCGATTCCGATCTTGCGTGGGGCTTGCTCCCCCTGAATGCCCCGCTCCCGCAGGCGCCGCCGCTGTTTCCGAGGGCGGACGCAAAAGAATATTTCGCTTCCAGAGGCGAATCCACAGTCGGTGCTTCGAAGGAGAGATCCGTGACAGAAGAAGAGAAGGAGAAGATTTCTTCCGAAAGCAAGATCTCCATCGACGACTTCCTCAAGATCGACCTGCGGGTCGGCGAAGTCATCGCCGCCGAGAAGGTCGAGAAGTCGAAGAAGCTCATGAAGATGACGGTCAGGATCGGCGAGGAAGTGCGCACGATCGTCGGCGGCATCGCGGCGACCTACACGGCCGAGCAGCTCGTCGGGAGAAAGTTCGCCTTCGTCGCGAACCTCGCGCCGGCGAAGCTCATGGGCGTTGAGTCGAACGGGATGATCCTCGCCGCGACGCTGCCGGAGACGGGCGAGCCGTCGCTCCTCGTGGTCGACCCGGCCGTCCCCTCGGGAGCAAAGGTCAAGTAAGTGTCCGACCCCAAGGACGGCGACAACAACAACCAGCGGCCGCTGCCGCCGGCGCCCCCGGTCCCGGCCGACCCGGCCGCGCAGGCGAACCTCGAGGCGTGCCTCGCGTCGCCGACGTACGTGAGGGCGCAGGAAGACCTCGTGTTCCTCGCGCACCGGGAGTTGCGCGGGGTGCGCCTCATGCTCGAGCTCGAGAAGGCCGACATGCAGATGGACCAGGAGGGCATCCGGACCACGATCGTCGTCTTCGGCGGCGCGCGCCTCAATGAGGGAGACCGCTGGTATGCGGAGGCGCGGGAGTTCGGCCGAATCGTCTCGGCGGCCTGCCAGGCGAGCGGGGTGGGCGACTTCGTCATCACGACGGGCGGCGGCCCGGGCGCGATGGAGGCCGCGAACCGCGGCGCGTGGGACGTCCGGGCCAAGACCGTGGGCTTCAACATCCAGCTCCCGCACGAGCAGTGGCCGAACGCTTACATCACGCCGTCGCTCTGCTTCCGGTTCCACTACTTCGGCATCCGCAAGATGCACCTCCTCATGCGTGCCCGTGCGCTCGTCGCCTTCCCGGGCGGCTACGGCACGCTCGACGAGCTGTTCGAGACGCTCACGCTCGTCCAGACGGGGAAGATGAAACGCCTTCCGATCGTCCTCGTGGGCCGCGCCTACTGGGAGAAGCTCATCAACTGGCAGTTCCTCGTCGACGAGGGCGGGATCGCGCCCGAGGATCTGAATCTCATTTCCTGGGCCGAGGGCGGTGCCGAGGCGTGGAACGCGATCCTGGACTTCTACATCCGGCATCCGGCTCTACCCGGCTCGCGCCTGCGCTGATGGCGCTTCGGATGACACCCGAGTACGCGGACTCGCACGGCCATCTCACGATGGTCTGGGGCGGCATCGGGATGCAGGGCGCGCCGCGCGCCCCGCGCCCCGACGAGTTGAGGCTCCTCGTGGCCCGGGCGCAGGACGCGGGCGTCACGCGCATCCTCGTCCCCGGCACCGACCGCGAGGACCAGCACCGCGCCGTCGAGACGGCCGAGGCGTTCGACGGTGTGTACGCCGCGGTCGGCTTCCACCCGCACGAGGCGAAGGAGTTCGACGAGGATCGCGACCTCGCGCTCTTCGAGGAGCTGAGCGCGTCGAAGAAGGTCGTCGCCGTGGGGGAGATCGGCCTCGACTACCACTACGACCATTCGCCGAAGGAAGCGCAGCGCTACGCGCTCGAGGTGCAGCTGCGCTTCGCGCAGGAGAAGGGGCTGCCCGTCCTTCTCCACAATCGCGAATCCGAGCAGGACCTCCTTCCGATCCTCGAGCGTCTCGCGCCCGGAGACCCGGGGAATCTGCGCGGCGTCTTCCATTCCTTCTGCGCGGACGTCGCGACGGGGGAGCGCGCGCTCGCGCTCGGCTATCTCGTGAGCTTCTCGGGAATGCTCACGTTCAAGTCGGCCGACAACGTCCGCGAGGCGGCGTCCGCCCTGCCGCTCACGTCCATGCTCCTCGAAACGGACGCGCCCTACCTCGCTCCGGCGCCGTTTCGCGGCAAGCCGAACGAGTCGTCGTTCCTGCCGCTCACGGCCGCGAAGCTGGCCGAGGTGAAGGGCGTCTCCGTCGAGGAAATCGCACGCGTCACGACGGCGAACTTCCGGCGGTTGTTCCGGGTCTGACGGGGAGCGCCCTGTGGCCCGCCCTCCCCGCCTCTCCCGCACAGAGTTCGAGAAGCTCGTCGAGAGGGCGATCGCGGAGCTGCCCGAGGAGTTCAGGGCACGGATCGAGAACGTCGTCCTCGCGGTCGAGGACGAGCCGACGGACGAGGACTACGAGCTGACGGACACGCCCGACGACGAGGAGCTCTTCGGGATCTACCGCGGCCCGATGCGCACGGAGATGACGTGGGACATGCTCCCCGGGCTCCCGCCGCAGGTCGTCGTTTTCCGCGGCCCCATCCTTCGCAATACGAGCAGCAGCCGGGAGGCCGTGAAGGAGATCAGGGACACGATCGTCCACGAGCTCGGCCACTACTTCGGGCTCGAGGACGACGAGATGCCGTACTAGGGCGGCGGGTGCGAGAATGAGTCCCAAATGAAAAAGAGTTGCGCGCTCTCCGCCGCCGTCTGGTTGGCCCTCGTCGTCGCGTACGGAGCCGTCGCCTGGCAGAAGAGCCGGGAGACCGTCCCGACGGTCGCGATCGGGTTTCTCGGCGGCACGTTCGCCGCGCTGCTCGTCAGCTCTGCCTGGGGCCTCGTCACCGGCGGCGACGACCTCTCCGCGCTCCGGCGCGCGCTCCGGGGCGAACCGCCGATGG
>JAMQPJ010000611.1 GCA_023717585.1 Thermoanaerobaculia bacterium | reverse complement strand
GCTCCTGTATGCGCGGCTCAAGGGCCCGCGCGTGCGGGGGGAGGTCTCTCGCTCGTTCAAGGCGCGCGTGCGCATCGTGGACGCGATGACGTCCGCTCCTGAGATGGTGGCCGGAACGGGCCGCTTCACGACGAACCTCATGCGCGCGTTCGAAGGAGGCCTTCTCGCGAAGGAAGGCGCCGAGGGGGTCTACGCCGTCGCCGTCGCGCCCTCTCTCTCGCGCCCCCTCTCCGGCAACGCTTCCCTGGGGATCGCCCTGAAGCTCGAGGACGGGGCCGAGCGCGGACGCGACGCCGTGACCGTGGAGGTCCTGAGGCAGCTCGGCCTCGCGTCGGGCAGACGCCTCGCGGCGCTCCGTCGTCTCGCGCGGCGCCCCGTGAAGAACGTGCGCGGCGACGTCGTGGGCGACATGAAGACCGTCTTCAGCCTCGACCGCTTCGGTGCGGGCGAACGGGTGGAGTGAGGCGGCCTCCCGTGCGCACGCTTCGCGTCGGCAAGGGGCTGCAGGGAGCGTTTCTCGTCGTCTACTCGTGTGTCCTCCTCGGGGTGACTCTCCTCGTGCAGGGCGGGGGCAAGGTCCGGACGAATCTCGCGCCGTTCGACGAGGTCCAGCGCCTCGCGGCCCGGGCCGGGCACGGCGGGTATCTCTCGAACTCCTTCCTGTACGCGATCGTGGGGATCGTCGGAAACCTCGCGATGTTCGCGGTGTGGGCGTTTCTGCTCTGGAAGTTCCTGGACGGGCCAGGCCGTTCGGCGGCCCGGAACCACGTGGACGCGCTCCTCGCGGGCACGCTGTTCAGCGTCGGGATCGAGACCGTTCAGCTCTTCCTTCCGACGCGCGCCGGCGACGTGAACGACGTGTTCTGGAACGTCCTCGGGACGATCGCGGGCTGCGCCCTCGCACATCTCCACCGGAACATACGGCTCGACTGGCAGTAAACTGAGCGCGGCGCGCCGGAGTGGCGGAATGGCAGACGCAGGGGACTCAAAATCCCCCGGTCCACAAGGCCGTGAGGGTTCGACTCCCTCCTCCGGCACCACGATTACCGCTTCGACGTCACGATCGTCAGGCGCTCTCACGTAGACTTCGGCGGTGCGCTGGCGATCGGCGTCGATTCTCTTCGCGGGCCTTCTGTTTGCGTCGGTCGCGAACGCGCAGCTCGCCATCACACACGTCACGGTCATCGATACGACCGGCGGGCCGCCGCGAGCCGATGCGACCGTCGTCATCCGCGATGGCCGGATCGCCAGCATCGAAAGCAGCGTGCCCGCGGGCATGACTGTCGTCGATGGCCGCGGCAAGTTCCTCATCCCCGGCTTGTGGGACATGCACGTTCACTTGAGCTGGACGAAGGAGAGCGCGCTCCGCGTCCTGATTGCGAACGGCGTCACCGGCGTGCGTGATCTGGGCGGCAAGGTCGGCGAGATCGATGAATGGCGCACGAAGATCGGGGCGGGGCTCCTCGTCGGTCCTCGAATCTTCCGCGTCGGTCCGATTCTGAACGGCCAGAAGTTCAATCAGTACCAGATGGTACCGGGCAATCCCGACGAGACGCGAGGTGTCGTCCGTGCACTGAAGGAAGTCGGCGTCGACTTCATCAAAGTCCACCGCCGCATGCGGCGCGATTCCTATTTCGCGGCGATCGATGAAGCGAAGAAACAGGGCCTACCGCTCGTCGGCCACATCCCGATGACCGTGACGCCGGAAGAGGCGTCCGACGCTGGACAGGCCACGGTCGAGCACGTCGTCACGATTTTCGAGGGCACGTTCTCGGCGGCGCTCAAGGAAGGGGAGCTTCTCGCGGCGATGCAGCGATGGCGCGCTCAGGATGCCGACAAGCTGCTCGCCAGGTTCGTCAAGAATCACACCGTCGTCGACCCCACGCTTGTCGCGTACCGCCCGGAGTTCGACGCGTCCGGTCCGCTCGGCCGCTACGTCGCGCTGTCGTTCCGAAAGGAGGCGGAGAAGCGGCCGAAGCCTTCGCCCGCGGAACTCGAAGGGTCCCAGGCGACGTTTGCCGAGTTCAAGGAGATCGTTCGGGCGATGAACCGTAACGGAGTGACGTTATTGACCGGCAGCGACATCGCTTCGGCGCGCGTCCCGGGCTTCACGCTGCAGGAAGAACTGGCCCTCCTGGTCGAGTCGGGACTGACGCCGCTGCAGGCCCTGCAGGCCGCGACGTTGAACCCGGCACGAGTTCTAAACCGGTCTGATGACTACGGATCCGTGGACGCCGGCCGGATCGCCGATCTCGTCCTGCTCGACGCGAATCCTCTCGACGACATCCACAACACGCAGCGGATCCACGCCGTGATCTCCGGCGGCCGGCTCTTTCGCCGGGCCGATCTCGACACGCTGCTGCGCGAAGCCGAGGAGATGGCCAAACACGAGTGAGGTGAGGTCGGGGGGCGCCCGGCGCCGCCGCCCACCTCCACACATGGCCGGCCTCGATTTGCAGCGATATAGGCTCTCATTCTGCCGGGCGAAAGGGCCGAGAGGACCGCCCGGACCGAAAACCGTTCAGCTTTTCTTCAATAGGGCCGCTTCAGCTTCAAGTTCATTGACGAGGGAGGGGCGGGGGAGTAGTCTGCTTTTCCCTTTCTCGAAGGAGGCGATTCCGTGGCATTCAAGATCGGAGACAGGCTCGTCTACCCGAACCACGGCGTTGGCGTCGTCGAAACGATCCAGGAGTCCCTCCTCGAAGGTTCTCCCGCCCCCTGTTATCAGCTCCGCCTCCTCGGGAACAACTCGCGCGTGATGGTGCCGGTCGGAAACTCCGACCGCATCGGCCTGCGCCCGCTCACGCGGCGCAAGGACGTGGGCTCGGTCTTCCGCGTTCTCGAGAACGCGACGCTTCCGCCCACCGGTGACTGGAAGGGTCGCTACAAGCAGAACCTCGACAAGATGCGGTCGGGCCGGCTCACGGACATCGCCGACGTTCTCAAGAACCTGACGTGGGTCCAGAAGCAGAAGGCCCTCTCCTTCCGCGAGAAGAAGATGTACGAGCGCGCACGCTATCTCATCGTCTCCGAGATCGCGCAGATCAACGGCCTGCCCGAGGGCGAAGTCGCCAGCGAGGTCGAGAAGGCGCTGGATCGGGCGATTCTCAAGCGGCGGCCTCTCACGCCCCTGGCTGCCGCGAGCGGGAACAACCGCGGCCACTGACGTCCGATGCCCTGCATCCGCGATGCGGGCGCCTCGATTTCCGTATAGTGGCGAGGATGGCTGCCTTCCGCGCTCGCTCGGCTTTCACCGCGGCCCTCCTGCTGGCGATCGTGATGCCGGCTGCGGCCGCGACACTCCCTTCCAGAACCGGCGATCCCGTGCTCGACATGCTCCTGTCCTCCGTCGAGATGGAGAGGCGGCGCGTGCTGGAGGATCTCGAGGAATTCGACCGGATCTCCGGACAGGCCTTCCGGGCCGAATCGGACCTCAACGCCTCGCTCAATCAGATCGCGCGGCTCGCGCGCGAAAGCGTCCTCGACCGGGCGCTGCTCGAGCAGGCCGAGCAGGCCGCAGCCGACGCACGGGCTCGCGTTCAGGCGGGACAGGACCGGCGTCGCGCCGTTTCCGAGCGACTCGCGGAGCACGTCCGCCGGATGGCGGCGCTTCGGGACGAAATGGCGCGCCGGCGCGACATCCTGAGAAGCAGCCCTCCGGACCCGCTCACGGGACGCTGGGAGGTCTTCGTCAACCCGGGAGGCCGGCGCGGTATCTACCGCCTCTCGCTGGACGGCACGATCCTCTCGGGTGACTATGTGCTCGACGGCGGCTTTCGTGGTTCGCTCCGCGGCACGTTCGTGGGCGACCGCGTCGTGCTCGAACGGATCGATTCCGAACGGGGAGCCGATGCGAAGTTCTTCGGCCGCCTGATGATGACGCCCACGAGGCGCCTGGCGGGCACCTGGGAGGGGACGCAGATCGCCCCTGTTCCGCCATCGGGTCCCGTGGCGGGCACGTGGGCGGCACAGCCGGCGCGCGAAGAGGAGACGGATTCAAAATGACGACGGAAGAGGACTTCGAAACCGGCGACGACCACCTTCCGCCGCCCGTGCCGGCGGCGAAGCAAACCCGCGAGAAGAAGCCCCGGGCCGCTGCAGCGCCGGAGCCCCGGCTCTCTCCGTGGGCGGACCGCGCGACGTTTCTCGTCCTGGGGCTCCTCGCGGGCTTCACGGCGGCGTACCTGGTCCTGGACAAGAGCGCCGCCGGTCCGCCTCAGGCCGGCGCTGCCGATCCTCACGCGGGGCTCACGGGCGTCGGGCCGGGCGCTACGCGTGACCTGCCGGGCAGCGGTGGCGGGCAGCCGTCGCTGGCCTCCGACCCGGTCGCCCTTCAGAAACTCGCCGGGCTCGAGGCCGCCGTCGCGAAGGAGCCGAAAAACGCCGCGCTCCTGGTCCAGCTCGGGAACACGGCCTACGACGTCGAGGACTGGAAGAAGGCCATAGACGCCTACGAGAGGGCGCTCAAGTTGAACGACGGCGATCCGAACGTCCTCACCGACCTCGGCGTGGCGTACCGGAACTCGGGCAACCCGGACAAGGCGCTCGGGCTGTTCGCGCAGGCCGTGGCCCGCGATCCGAGCCACTGGCCCTCGCAGTTCAATCAGGCGATCGTCCTCGGGCTCGACAGAGGCGACACGAAGAAGGCGCTCGAAATCCTCGGCAGGCTCAAGAAGGAGCATCCCGAAATCCCGGCGATCGATCGGCTCGTCGCCGACATCGAGCGGCGGACCAAGACGCGCGGAGGGGCGTGACGTCCTCGCCGGGCGACCTCTTCGACGAGGAGGGCCCGGCTCCCGACCTGTCCGCGGTCGACGATGTCGCGTCGCGGGACGCGCCGCTCGCGGAGCGGATGCGTCCCAAGGACTTGTCCGAGATGGCAGGGCCCGCGGACCTCGTCGGCCCCGGCTCGTTTCTCGCGAAGGCTCTCGAGGCCGACCGGGTCCCTTCTCTCGTCTTCTGGGGCCCGCCGGGGAGCGGCAAGACGACTCTCGCGCGCATCATCGCCGCGAAGTCCCAGGCCCGCTTCATCGGCTTCTCGGCCGTCGTCTCGGGCATCAAGGAGATCCGGAACGTGATGGAGGAGGCGGCCCGCGCCAGGCGCCGGGGCCGCCGCACGCTCCTCTTCGTCGACGAGATCCATCGCTTCAACCGGGCGCAGCAGGACGCCTTCCTGCCGTTCGTGGAAGCCGGCGACATCGTCCTCGTGGGCGCCACGACGGAAAACCCGTCGTTCGAGCTGAACGGCGCGCTGCTGTCGCGGCTGAGGGTGATCATTCTTCCGGCGCTCGGAGAGAAAGATCTCATTCGATTGATGAAGAGAGCATTGGCGGATCAGAAAAGGGGTCTCGCCGCGAAGGCAACGGTCGAGGAGGACGCCTTCGAGTGGTTAGGACGCTTTTCCGACGGCGACGCCCGAAGGGCGCTCACGGCTCTTGAGGCGGCCGTCTCCCATCTTCCTTTCAAAGAGAATTCTCTTTCTTCCTCTTCTCCCTCTTCTTCCTCTTCGTCCCCCTCTAATCCTCACCTGACCGTCGCCGTCCTCGAGGATCTCTTCAAGCGAAAGGTCCTGCTCTACGACAAGGCGGGCGACGAGCACTTCAACCTCATCTCGGCGCTCCACAAGTCGCTGCGCGATTCCGACGTCGACGCCTCGCTCTACTGGCTCGCGCGCATGCTGGAAGCGGGGGAGGACCCGCTCTACGTGGCGCGGCGTCTCGTCCGCTTCGCGTCGGAGGACATCGGGCTCGCCGATCCGTCGTCGCTCACGCTCGCGGTCGCCGCCAAGGAGGCCGTGCATTTCATCGGCATGCCTGAAGGCGCTCTCGCGCTCGCCGAGATCGCCGTCCACATGGCACTCGCGCCGAAGTCGAACGCGCTCTACACGGCGTACGGCGAGGCCGCGGCAGACGTGCAGGAGCGCCCGAACGAGCCGCCGCCGCTCGCGATCCGGAATGCCCCGACGAAGCTCATGAAGCAGGCCGGCTACGGCGCCGGCTACAAGTACGCGCACGACACCGCCGAGAAGACCGCGGGATTATCCTGCCTTCCGGATTCCCTCGCGGGCCGGAATTACTACCGGCCGGCGGGCGAGGGGCGCGAGAAGGACCTCAAGGCGCGCGCGGAGGCTGTTCGGGCGCTGCGAGAGACGCTCAGGAAGAAGAAAGAGAAGAAGTAGGAATCTTGCTTCGGACCCGTGCGATTCGTGCAGGCGTCCGGGCATCAGGAGAAGGTCTGCAGAGTTTCTTAGAAGGGAATAGGGCCGGGGTTCCGTACGTTCCATGAACGTGTCGCGCGCTTTTTTCGGCCGCTCCCGTCGCGGCGCCTCGCTGGCCTTCGCCGCGGCCCTCTTCCTCTTTCCTTCTAAGAGAATCTTTTCCTCCCCTCTTCCTCTCTCTCTTTCCAAGAGAATCCTCTCTTCTCCGGCGGTCCCCGCTCCTGCGCCCGTCGGCCTCTGGCACGCGGCGCTCGTCCCTTCCGAGGGCCACGAGGTCTTCTTCGACCTGAAGATCGCCCGGAAGGGCGCGGTACTTTCGGCCGCGCTCGTGAACGACCGGGCCGAGTTCGCCTTCACGTCGGCTTCCTGGGACGGAACGGAGCTGACGCTCGAGCTCGCGAACTACGACGCCAGGATCGTGGCGGAAGTGAAGAGCGGCCGGCTCGAAGGGGGATATAAGCGCGTCGTGGCCGCCGGATTGGCGGAAGTCGCGTTTCGAGCCACACGGAAGCCTCGTGCGACGGTGGTCGCGCCGAAGGGCGGAGCTTCCCTCGAGGGAAGCTGGGGCGTCGAGATGATCGACGGGAGGAAGACCGAGAAGCTGACAGGCGTCTTTCGTCAGAAGGGCAGCGCGGTCACGGGGACGTTCCTCTCGACGACCGGCGACTACGGCTCGCTTCACGGCAGCTTCGACGGCGAGCAGCTCGTCCTGACCGTCTTCGACGGCGTTCACGTATACCGTTTCGACGCCGAGCTGCTGCCGGACGGCACGCTCGCGGGCGAGTACCGCTCGCGCTCGAACCCGCCCGTGCCCTGGCGCGGAAGGCGGCTGGACGCGGCCTCTCAGGAAACGTACCTGCCGGGTTCCTTCGACATCGTGAAGGCGCGGAACCCGGCCGCTCCCTACGTCGTCTCGTTCCCTGACGCCCTGGGCCGCATCGTATCGACGTCGGATGCGCGGTTTTCCGGGAAGCCGATGCTCGTGGCCTTCATGGGCACGTGGTGCCCGAACTGCGCCGACGAGGCGCCTTTTCTCCGGGATCTCGAGGCGAAGCACGGACCGCGGGGCCTCGCCGTGTTGTCACTGACGTTCGAGTACACGGACGAAGTGGAGCGAAACCGCCGCCAGGTGAAGCGGTTCGTCGAGCGCTTCGGCACGACGCACCCGATTCTCCTCGCGGGCACGACGAAGGACGCGTCCGCGTCTCCCGCGACGCTGCCGCTCGAGGGGTGGGAAGGCTACCCGACGACGCTCTTTCTCGACCGCCAGCATCGGATCGTGAAGATCCACTCCGGCTTCGACGGACCGGCGACGGGGGAGCGGTTCACGAAGCTGAAGAAGGAGATCGAGAGCGTCGTGGAGACGCTTCTGAGGACGACGAACTGAGCCCGAGGCCTCGGTTCAGCCAGCCGCGCGAGCGTCCCGCCTCACCCGATCACGGCTCCCCGCTCGAGGAGCAGCTCACGAAGAATGGAACGATGGCAGCGCTCCTCGGAGGCACAGTAGCAGCCTACGGAAAAGGAAACCGTGCGTGACAGGGCCGCGAGAAGATCGAGGACATGGGCTTTCTCGGGCTGCTTCATCTCGGCCCGATATCTCCGCGTGAAGACTCGCCAGCGGTCGGTGTCCTGTGCCGCCTGTCCCGACTTGAGGAGCGCTTCGCTCGGGGCGACCTCCGGAAGCCAGACGTCATAGAAATCGCGCGCCGCAAAGTCGGCTTTCGGGACCCCGCGGGGTGGCCGTCTCACTGTTCCGATGCGCAGGCCCTCGCCCGCGAGGCGCGGGTCTCCGAGCCGGACGACACGGATGGGCATTCGTTCCTCCTGATTGCGCCGGTCCGAGGCTGCTCAGCTTGCCTGACAATATCGGGTTCAGGGGCGGGCGCAAGCGAGTTTGACGCAACGAGGAGTCAGGCAGCACCGGCCGGGCGCGGCGAGAGCGCCTTGACGGAAACGGCTCCGCTGGAGACGTTCTCGCCGGTCAGGGCGCGCCTGAGGTAGCCGACCTGGCCGAGATGATGTGCCAGGTGGCTTTCCAGGTGCAGAAGGAACAGCCCGGTCGCCACCCGCGAGCCTGCAAGCTCCACCGGATACTCGAGCGAGAGCCGCTCCGGCGCGAGGCCCGACAGGACTTCACGGACGACGCCCATGGTCTGGCGGATTTCGGACACGAGTGCCGCTCGCGGCACCCCGCGCCGAGCGAATTCAAGCTCGCGATTCCGAACGTAGCCGCTGGAACCGAGCACCGCGCCCACGAAATGCTGGAGGTTCCCGCAGACGTGGAGCGCGAGAGTGCCCGACGAATTGGAGATTCCCGGCACGACGCTCCAGATCATCTCTTCGCCCGGGAAGAGACTCAGCTCCCGTTCGAGTGACTCGAGTTCGCGAAGGAGCACCGTCTGGATCCACGAGTTGAGGTTCATGAAGCTGCCGTCATGTGCGTGCCGACGATATCGGTTTCAGCGGCGACCGCAAGCGCCTGCCAGCCCGCGCGTTCGCATTCCGCTGCAGAAGCTAGGTCGGGAGGCGCTCCACCTTCGGATCGAAGGCGATCGCCGCGGCGTTTCCCCCCTGGATCGCCGACTCCAGCGAGGCCGTGAAGTAGGGCGCCTGCCCGTTCAGATTCGTGGCGACATAGACCGCGGCGCGGCTCGACTTGATGCGGAGGGGCCCGTGCCGGACGATCTGGGTGGCGTTGGACAGCCCATAGAGGTGCGTCGAGATGGGCTCGGGAAGCGTCGGATCGACGAGCCTTTCGTCTTCCCAGAGGATTCGCGCCAGGTCATCCGGAGCGTGATCGCGGGCGCGCGTGCCGAGCCGCGGATGCGGGAAGTCGGTGTCGAGGCTGACGGAGGCGATGACGCTCGTCACTCCGGGGGGACGCAGGTATCGGCGGTACTGACTGTACTGGACCAGGATGGGATGCCACCCGCGGCGCACGTTGTTTCCGCCCAGCGGCAGGTCCCTGGGAAAGTCGCGATCGAAGGTCCAGCTCAGGCCGTAGTGCTCGTATGCCGACTCCTGCAGCACGGTCTGGACCATGTCGAGCGGGTGACCGAAGCTGCCGGCGATCTCGGGGCTGCCGGCGAGGACGCGGGCCATGGCTCGGGACGGAACCGCCAGGAAAACGGCGTCGAAGTCCTCCTTCTCGCCGCCGGCGGTCTCGACGTCGATCGTCCCCGAAAGCCCGACGACCGCCGTCCCCGTACGCACCTCGACCCCCGCCCGGTCCAGCGCGCGACGCCAGGCGATCACGAAGCCTTCGGGGGAGTTCGGTGGGTGGGAGTTCCAGTAAAGCGCGCCGCTCTCCCGCAGGAATATCGAGTTCAGGTTGGAGCCGAGTCGGTGGAACAGCTCCCACATCGTCATGTCGAGGGTGCCGGTGATGCCCCCCAGCGCGGTGGCGCGCATCCACGCCTGGCAGCCGTCGCTGATGCGGTTCGAGGCCAGGAATTCCGCCACCGACACGTCGCGGTAGGCCCGGATTCCGACGACGTGCCGGAAGAAAGCTCCGCCGAGCTTCGCGAGGTCCAACCACGAGCTCTCGGCCATGAACGGGGTCAACCAGTGGCTGCCGAGGTCGTGGCGCCCGGTGAAGTGAGCGGCCCACTCGGTGCCGAGCAGGCGAAGCAGCGCCGGGGCGCTGCGGTAGGTCGACTGGTAGACCTTGCAGGAATTCTCGCCGAGGAAGGTGCCGTCGGAGTCGAGGTGGGCCGCCCAAAGTCCGCCGAGCTCCTTCTCGTGCTCGAAGATCACGACCCGGTGGCCGGCGCGGGCCAACAGGAGAGCAGCGGTCATGCCGCTCGGTCCGCCGCCCACGACGGCCACGCGCTTTCCGGGCGAAGCGGCCATCGGGCCGGCAGTCTATCCGGGCGGGGCAATGTCATGGGGACCTAGCGGGGAGCTAAGTCGGCGGCGGCGTGCTTGTAGACGACTCCGTATCCGGGCTCGAAGCAGATTGTGGCATCGCTGCCCCAGTACCAGCATTCGGGGTAGAGCCTCTCTCCGCTGGACTGCCACTCAACGCCGCCGAACACTTGCGATCGCCTCATCGTAGGCTCGCCCAGAATGTCGTGCACCTCGCGCTTGGACATTCCGGCCTGAACCTGCGACCCGACACGCTCCTTGATCTCCCAAGCGTCGAGATTCAACCTGGGCGCCGAGGTGCAGGCGCCAACGAGCAAGACCGCGGGCACGATGGCGATGAAACTTCGTCGCTTCACGATGACGCCTCCCGCTGCCGGGGGTTAGGCACCGTCCTGACCTAACGCGACAAACTCGCCCTCGAGACGAGCGACGACTTTGCTGCGGGATTCGAGCACGGATGAGGCCCTGATTCTGGCGCGGCCCTTCCGTGCCAGACCGTGCATGAACTGCTGCCATGCGGCCGGCTGCGCGATGAAGGAACGTGCTGTGAATGTGCCTGAGATCGGGAGGTCGAAGTTCATCGTGTGGCGCTGAATGACGAGACGGCAGATCACGCCGGCGTTCCGGAGGCGTGTGTGAAGCAAAGACCACGCGGCGAGGATTGCCACTGCCGAGGCGCTTCCCGCGAATACGGTTTCCCGGTGATTGATGTTGGGCGCGAGCGGCGCACTCAGGACCACACTCTCTTCCTCTACCAGGGCGACGGCGACCTGCATCGCCTTTGACAGCGGAAAGTGCTCGTGCAGGTAATCCTGAAGCTCGCTGGAGGTCACGGGAATTTCCCTCGGTGCCCTACGATATCAAGCTCTGCGGCGAGCGTAGCGAGTCCGCGGCAGCGCGGTGTCAGGCGCGCCCCTTGTTAAGGCTTAATCGTTCCAAGGACGAAGTCCTTTACGGTGTCCTGCGCGCCGGTTGGGAGTGCAGGCGAACGCGACAAAGCCGCCGAAAGCCAGGACGAGAGCGCCCGTGAGACGGATGACGCCAGGCCCCTGCGCCAACCACCATTCGATCATGACTCGAACGCGCTCGATTCCTACGAGCCCGGTGAGGGCCGTTGCTACGCCGGCGAGCAGGATGAAGTACCCCAAAATGCGTAGGATCCGCGGCACGCGGGAAACCGATGCCACCGAGATGAGGACAAGACCGAGTGCGACCCGGACTGTGGCTATGACGTAGAACGCTCCGGGGCTGACAGAGTGCTGTGCGATCCAGACGAGGCCAGCAGGTACGAGCACGCCCACCGCACCGATGGCCGCGATGAGCGCGCCCATGACGACTGCTAGTGTCCTCAGGACGTCTCTCGTGTGTGGTGACGTGATGAACTTCCTTTTCGCCGCCTAACGATATCGAGTTCACCGGCGAGAAGGAAGGAGCGCAGCGACTGACGCCGAGTCCGCCGCAATGACGGGTTAGATTTGCCGCATTCGCCAGGGGTGTGTTCAGGCTCAGTCGTACGCAAGGGAGCTGGACAGCTCGCGGTGGGCTCGACCCTGGGCGAGCAGCGTCTTGGCCTTGGTCTCGAATGTCTGTACGGCGTCGGCGCCCGCAGCGAAGCGGGTGGGCGGCTCCTTGAGCGTGGCGAGCGTCACGAGGGCGTCGGCGAGTTTGGCAGGATCGCCGCCTTGCTTCCCATCCATGCTCTTCCAAGCCGCAACGATTTCCTTAGTCTTCTCGGCATAGTCATCGACGGAGGACTTGGCGTATGTGGTCGAGCCGTCGGTGAGCAGCTCGGTGCGAAAGAAACCGGGCTCGACGAGCATCGTACGGATTCCGAAGGGGGCGATCTCCGGCGTGAGAGATTCCATCCACCCCTCGATACCGAATTTCGCAGCGGCGTAGGCTGTGCAGAACGGTTGACCGGCGATCCCCGCGGTCGAAGAGATGCTGAGCACCAGGCCGGAACGCTGCTTGCGCATCACCGGCAGCACCGCGCGAGTAACGTTCATCGGGCCGAACAGCAGCGTCTCGATTTGATTGCGAACCTGTTCGGGGCTTAGCTCCTCGAAGAAGCCGGCAAAAAAGTTCCCCGCGTTGTTGACCAGGATATCGATTCGGCCGAACCGCGCGACCGCGGCCTCGACCGCTGCCGTCGCATCCTGTGGATGGGTAACGTCGAGTCTGATTGCCAGTAGGGTGTCGCGGGCGCCCACCACGGCCGCGACCCGCGCAGCATCCCGGCCGGTGGCGACAACGGCGTGGCCGGCGGCCAGGGCGGCTTTGGCGATGTCGACGCCCAAGCCTCGACCGGCGCCGGTGATGAGCCATACTTTCGTTTCAGTCATGAAATGTTCCTCATCTGACTACGGGCGCCCAGAGGACCGAGTCGTCGCCCTGCAATCTAACGATATCGAGTTCAGCGGCGAGCGAAGCGAGGGATGTTGACCCGGTTTCGTTGACACGCTGTTAGGTCGAGGTCATGCGGCGTTTCGTTCGTAGTTGATCGGCGAAAGATAACCCAGGGACGAGTGGAGCCGCGAGCGGTTGTAACGGCGGA
>JAMQPJ010000536.1 GCA_023717585.1 Thermoanaerobaculia bacterium | reverse complement strand
CCGGGAGGCCTCCGTCGTTCTCGAGCTGGAGCGCCAGGTCACGGAGCTCACGATCGCGGCGCCCTTCGCCGGCATGGTCGCGTCGGTCGCCGTCCAGGACCGGGACTCCGTGCCTCAGGCGGCGCCCGTCCTCATGCTCGTGAACCTCGCGACGTACGAGGTCGAGATCACGGTCCCGGAGAACTACGGCGCCGACCTCGCCCCGGGCGCCGAGGCCCGGATCGTCTACGAGGGCAGGGAATACCCCGGCAAGGTCACCGCGATCTCACCCGAGGTGAAAGACAGCCAGGTGAAAGGGACAGTCGTCTTCGCCGGCGACTCTCCCTCGGGCCTGAGACAGAGCCAACGCGTCAGCGTGCGTCTCCTCTTCGAGACGCGCCGGGGCGTCCTCAAGCTCCCGCGCGGACCGTTCCTCGAAAGCGGCGCCGGCCGTGCCGCCTGGGTCGTGGACGCCTCGGGCGTGGCGGTCCGGCGCGAGATCGAGACCGGCGCCGTGAGCGTCTCCGAAATCGAAGTCGCCCGCGGACTCGCCGAGGGCGAGCGCGTCATCCTGTCCGATACCAGCGAGTTCGGCCCCGCGAAGAGCGTTCTCGTGCGCTGAGCGTCCCACGACAAAGGAGAGTTCTTTCATGCTGTCGATGCGCGGAATCCAGAAGATCTACCGGACCGATCTCGTCGAGACACACGCCCTCCACGACTTCTCGCTGGACGTCGCGGCCGGCGAGTTCGTGGCCGTGATGGGGCGCTCGGGCTCGGGGAAGACGACGTTTCTCAACATCGCCGGGCTCCTCGACACGTTTGACGCGGGCACGTATACGCTCGACGGAGAAGACGTCAGCCGGTTGACGGACCACGCGATGTCGCGCATCCGCAATCACAAGATCGGGTTCGTCTTCCAGAGCTTCAACCTGATCCCGGACCTCGACGTCTTCGACAACGTCGACGTCCCTCTCCGCTACCGGCGGCTTCCGGCCAGGGAGCGCAAGGAGCGGATCGAGCGCGCCGTGGAACTCGTCGGGCTTTCCTCGCGGATGCATCACCTGCCCTCGCAGCTCTCCGGTGGCCAGCAGCAGCGCGTGGCGGTCGCGCGGGTCCTCGCCGGGGATCCGAAGCTCATCCTCGCCGACGAGCCGACGGGCAACCTCGACACGATGATGTCGCGCGAGGTCATGGACCTCCTCGAGAAGATCAACATTCGGGGCACGACGATCGTCATCGTGACGCATGCGCCCGAGTGCGCGGCGCGCGCCTCTCGCGAGATCCACCTCCTGGACGGAAAGGTGATCGACCTCGAGGCGCCGGCCGCGGGCGAGCTGCGCGTGAGGCCGGTCTCCGCCAGCCTCGCCTCGGCGCTCGCCTGAGGAGGACGCGATGCTGCGCCACAACCTCTACATCGCGTGGAAGAGCATGAAGCGCAACCGGACGCTCTCGGCGCTCATCGTCACGGGCATCGCGCTCGGCATCGCGCTCTCGACCACGTTCGCCGCCGCGCGGCACGCGTTCGCGCGCGATCCGATTCCCGGCAAGAGCCGCGTCCTCAACTACGTGCGGCTCGACTCCTGGGATCCCCAGAAGGAATACCCGGCGAAAAACGGCCCGACCGTCCCGACGCAGATCACGTATCGCGACATGGTCGAGATCATGAAGTCGAAGATCCCCGTCAAGCAGTCGGGGATGTTCAAGACGGGCCTCTACGTCTTCCCGGACCCGAAGGCCGGGCGCCCGTTCAAGGAGACGATCCGCGTCTGCACCGCGGATTTCTTCCCGATGTTCCTCGCGCCCTTCCAGTACGGCTCCGCCTGGGACGCGAAGGCCGACGCGAACGCCGAGCCCGTCGCCGTGATCTCGAAGGAGATGAACGAGAAGCTCTTCGGCGGCGGGAACAGCGTGGGAAAGACGGTGCGCCTCGAGGACCGCGACTTCCGGGTCGTCGGAGTCCTCGCTCCCTGGACGCCGAACATCAAGTTCTACGATCCCACGCAGAACTTCCTGGTCCCGCCCGAGAACATCTTCATTCCGTTCGGACTCCTGATCCCGATGAAGCTCCGGACGTTCGGCAATTCCGACGGATGGGGCCCGTCCCCTCAGGCGCCGGGGTTCGAGGGCTTCCTCGTCTCGGAGACCACCTGGATCCAGATGTGGGTCGAGCTGCCCGACGCGAAGGCGGTGGCCGCGTACAAGGGCTTCCTCGACGCGTACGCGACCGAGCAGAAGAAGATCGGGCGGTTCCAGCGCCCGCTCAACAACAAGGTCACGCCCCTCCTGGACTTCATGG
>JAMQPJ010000508.1 GCA_023717585.1 Thermoanaerobaculia bacterium | reverse complement strand
CGTCACGGTCCTCCTCGTCGAGCAGAATGTCGCGCACGCCCTCGCGCTCGCGGACCACGCCTGCGTCCTCGAGACGGGCCGCGTCACGCTCGCGGGCCGCGCGCGGGACCTCGCCGGCGACCCGCGCGTCAAGGAGAAGTTCCTCGGGGTGTCGGGGGTATGAGGATTCCTTGCTCCCCGGCAGTCGTCTGGAACGGCCACTCCTACTCCTTCGAAGAAATACGCCGGTGGGCCCGTGCGTACGTCGCCTTTCTGGAGAGCGCGGGCGTCAAGCGCGGGGATCGTGTGGCCGTCTTCGCGGAAACACGTCCCGAGCTCATCGCCGCCTTCGCAGGGCACCTCTCGTCGGGCGTCATCCACGTGCCCATCAACACGCGCTACAAGGCCGACGAGGCGCGGCACATCCTCGAGGACTCTGGAGCGGTCGCGGTGCTGACGCAGGAAGGCGAGGAATGCCACACCGTCCTCGACGAGATTCTGAGAGAGCACAAGCCCCCGCATCTGCGACATGTTCTCCCCATGGCCGCCGCATTCCCCTCCTCCCCTTCAAGGAAATCTGTATCTCCCTCTTCCCCTTCTAAGAAATCTACCTCTTCGACGCCATCGGACGACGACGTCGCGATGCTGATCTACACGTCGGGCACGACGGGCAAGAGCAAAGGTGTCGCGCTGTCGTATCGCGCCCTCGAGGAGAACACGCGCGCGCTGATGGAGCTCTGGCGCTTCAGCCCGGCCGACCGCCTCGTCCTCGCTCTTCCGCTGTACCACGTGCACGGGCTCTGCCTCGGAGTCGCCGGCGCGTTCCTGACGGGGTTCACGCTTCTTCTCGAGGAGCGCTTCGAGGCGGCGCGCGTCGTGGAGGCGTTCGCGAACGAGGGTGCGACGGCGTTCATGGGCGTGCCGACGATGTACGTCCGCCTGCTGGACCATCTGGGCGCCCATCCCGAGACCGCGGAGCCGCTCCGGAAGGCGAGGCTCTTCACGGCCGGCAGTGCGCCCCTGCCGGCAGCCGACTTCGCCGCGTTCCGCGAGAGGACCGGCCACGCGATTCTCGAGCGCTACGGAATGACCGAGACGCTCTTCACGCTGTCGAATCCGTACGAGGGCGAGCGGCGGCCCGGCACCGTCGGGCTGCCCGTCCCCGGCTGCCTGATGCGGCTCGTCGACGACGAGGGACGCGACGCCCGGGAGGGCGAACCCGGAGAAATCCACGTCAGGGGTAACGGCCTCATGAGCGCCTACTGGGGACGAGAGGCAGACACCGCGGCCGCGTTCCGGGACGGCTGGTTCCTGACAGGCGATGTGGCGCAAAGGGACGCCGACGGGTACGTGACGATCCTCGGCCGCAAGTCGGTCGACGTGATCAAGAGCGGCGGTTACAAGATCTCGGCCCGCGAGATCGAGGACGTCCTCCGGCGGCACCCCGCGGTGAAGGACGCGGCCGTCGTCGGCCTGCCCGACCGCGTCTGGGGCCAGCGCATCGCGGCCGCCGTCGTGCTCGTCGAGCCCTGCGACGCGGAGGCCGCGAAAGAAGCCTGCGAGCAGATCGCCGCCTTCGCGGCGTCGCATCTCGCGGACTTCAAGAAGCCGCGCGATCTCCGCGCCGTGACCGAGCTGCCGCGCAACACCCTCGGGAAGGTGCAGAAGCACCTCCTCGTGAAGTCGCTCGGTGAGGGCACGGCCTAGCGGCCTGGATCGAGATCTCGCATGACGACCTGGAGCACCTGACCGGCGAGTCGGGCCTCGCGCTCGGACACCGGCGCGTCCCCGCGCAGCTCGCCGTCGGCGTCGGTCAGATCCCGGTACCTCCGCGCAACGGGCGGCAGGCGAGCGCAGCCGCCGCGAATGAGCCCCGCGCTTTCGGCGGCGGCAATACGCCTCTCGAAGGACCACTCCGCACGGTGTCCTTCTGGCGCGTCGTGAGCCCGCGCCTCGGCGCCGTCGAGCGCATCGGTGAGCACAGCCTCGATGACGCCGCACGAAAGAATCAGAGCCAGAGCGAATTCACCGCGCTCGAGGGCGTCGCGGCTGCCGGCGAACGCCTGCTCGAGGACGGGCCGAAGCTCCGCGTTGCGCACGAATTCGAATCTGCGGGGGCGAGGCGCCGCGCCGGAAGAGGCCGCGACATCTTCCATGCCTGACAGAGACGTCGCGCCCTGGGACAGGACGCCGAGGATCCGCTCGACGATCTCCGTCGTGTCCACCTCGAGAATGACCCCGCCGGGGGCCGAGCGCACGAGAAAGGCGCCGCTGTAAGCGCGGGCGAGCCAGTGCGCCTTGCTGCCTCCGGAAAGCTGATTGATCGCGGCCGCGCAGTCCCGTTGCCAGGCGCCGACGGCATCGGCCGCCGGCGTGTTCCTGATCTGACGGCCCCGTCGAATCAGGACCTCGAGCCCAGCGAGGGAGGTGTCGCGCTGGCGGCGCAGGTTGTCATCCATGACGAACGAGGGGCGGCGCGTGCCGCAGGCGGTCGGCAATCTGATCGAGGTGCTCGCGCATCGCCTCCGCTGCGGCGCCGGCGTCGCGTTGCCGCAACGCCGCGACGACCGCTTCATGTCCCTGGATGGACCGGCTCGGACGGCCCTTCTGCTTCAGCCTGAGCTTGCGCGACTCCACGAGCAGGTCGTTCAGCGTGGCCATGATGCTGACGACCACGCGGTTGCGCGTGGCGCGCGCGACGACGTGATGAAAAGCCGTGACTTCCGCGAGGGCCGATCGGCCGGTCTCGAGCTTCTTCCTCTGAGCGGCGAGGATGCGCTCCAGGTCTGCAACATCCTCGTCGGTGACGCGCGTGGCCGCGACGCGCGCCACGGCGGGCTCGAACATGAGGCGCACGTCCAGCAGCTCGTCCTGCAGCTCATAGTGGTAGCTCAGAACGGATGCGAGCGGCGCGACGAGCCGGTCGACGTCGAGCTCCTGGGGAAACGTGCCCTGACCGTGGTGCGTGACGAGCAGGCCGATGGTTTCCAGCGTACGGAACGCGTCGCGGATCGATCCGCGGCTGACGCCGAACCATTCGGCAAGCGCGCGTTCGGCGGGCAACGCCTGACCCGCCGGGAAGGTGCCGTCGAGAATCAGCACCCGGATGCGGTCGGCGATCTCTTCGGCCACGCGCGTCTTTCTGATCGGCAGGATCAAACCGGAGTCGTGAACGCCGGACCGCCTCCGGGAGGCGG
>JAMQPJ010000470.1 GCA_023717585.1 Thermoanaerobaculia bacterium | reverse complement strand
CGTCGACTTGCCGCACCCGTTGGGCCCGAGGAGGCCGATCCGGCTGCGCGGCGTCACGAGGAGGTCGAGGTGCGAGAAAAGGACGTTCGTGCCGTAGGCCTTGCCGATGCCCTTCGCCTCGACGAGGCGCTTCGGGTTCTTTTCGGACTCCTGGAAGTCGAGGCGAACGCTCTGCGGCCGGTTCCGCTCCGCGAGCTCCCCGACCTCGACCTCCAGCGCGCCGGCCCTCTGGATGCGCGCCTGCTGCTTCGTCGAGCGCGCCTTGGCGCCCCGGAGGAGCCCCTCGGTCTCGCGCCGCAGCCGGTTCCGGAGCGACGACTCCCGCTGCGCGTCCGTCGCGAGGCGCTCTTCCTTCACCCTGAGGTACGTCGCGTAGTCGCCGCGGACATCGAGCAGACCGTTCGCGTTCCGCCGGTCGAGCTCGAGGATCCGGTTCGCGACGCGCTGCAGGAACAGCCGGTCGTGCGTCACGGTGATCGTCGCGAACGGCGCGCGGGCGAGAAGCTCCTCGAGCCAGAGGATCGCCTCCACGTCGAGATGATTCGTGGGCTCGTCGAGGAGCAGGAGATCGGGCTTCAACACGAGCTCGCGCGCCAACGCGACGCGTTTCTTCCAGCCCCCCGAGAGCGTCGCGACGGGCGTCTCGGGCGAGCGGCCCTCCGTCGCGAGCGCGAGCCGGGCGATGTACTCGTCCGCCGCGAAGGCGGCCTCCCACTCCTCCTCGCCGGCGTGCGCGCCCGCCGCGCCCTCGAGCACGGCCTCGCGGATCGTCCCTCGTTCGCGGAACACCGGCATCTGCGAGAGGTACCCGATGCGGAGGCCCCTCTGGGCGGCGAGCGTGCCCTCGTCCGGCGGGATCTCGCCCGCGAGGATCGAAAGCAGCGTCGACTTCCCGGCTCCGTTCGGGCCGATGAGGCCGATGCGGTCGCCGGAGTCCACGGAACAGGCGATCCCCTCGAACAGAGGATGCGATCCGAAGGCCTTCGTGAGACCGGCTGCGGTCAGGAGGATTCCCATGGAACGAGACTCGGCCTCCTGGCGTCCGAAAAGCGGGAAGGAAGGGCAAGAGTGGCGGGGCCGACGGGGCTCGAACCCGCGACCTCAGGCGTGACAGGCCTGCGCTCTAACCAACTGAGCTACGACCCCGAATTCCGTCCCACGACGGTCGCGTCTGGGCGGGACGCGGAGTATACAGAGGCGGTCATCCGCCGCAAGCGCGAGCTTGCCCGAAGGTGCCTGGAGCTGAAGGTGCGGCGACGATAGGATCACCACGGATTCACATGACTCTGGCAGCGGGCACCAGTCTGGGTCCTTACGAGATCCTCGCGCCGCTCGGCGCGGGGGGGATGGGCGAGGTGTACCGGGCGCGGGACACGCGGCTGGGGCGCGACGTCGCGGTCAAGGTCCTGCCCGAAGGGCTGGCCGGGAACCCCGAGGCGCTCGCGCGCTTCGGGAGCGAGGCAAGGGCCGTCGCTGCGCTCTCGCATCCCAACATCCTCGCGCTCTTCGACGTTGGCGAGGCGGACGGCGTCCGGTATGCAGTCAGCGAGCTGCTCGACGGCGAGACGCTCCGCACGGCGATGGCCCGCGGCCCGATGCCGCCGCGCCGGGCCCTCGACATCGCCCGCGAGGTGGCCGACGGGCTCTCCGCGGCTCACGAGAAAGGGATCGTCCACCGCGACGTCAAGCCCGAGAACGTCTTCCTGACGAAGGACGGCCGCGCCAAGGTCCTCGACTTCGGACTCGCCCGCCACGACGTCTCGCGCCGCGATCCGGACGACACGCGCTCGCCCACCCTCGCGGCGATCAGCGAAAAAGGCGTCGTCCTGGGCACGGTCGCCTACATGTCCCCCGAGCAGGCGCGGGGCGGCGCCGTCGATTTCCGGAGCGACCAGTTCTCCCTCGGCATCGTTCTCTACGAGATGCTCTCGGGCGGAAAGCCGTTCGAGGCCGCATCCGTTCCGGAGACGCTGACGGCCATCATCCGCGACGAGCCGGAGCCGCTCGAAAAAAAAGCCGGGCACGTTCCGGCGCCGATCCGCTGGGTCGTCGAAAGGTTGCTCGCCAAGGAGGCTTCCGAGCGATACGACTCCACGCGAGACGTCGTGCGCGATCTGAAGGGACTCCGCGACCACCTGTCGACGTGGACGCAGGCGTCGCCGGTGGCCGGGCCCGCGGTGAAGGGCGCGTCCCGCTGGGTCCCTCTCGCCGCCGGCGGGGTGCTCTGCCTCGTTCTCGGCGCGATCGCCGGCCGGCGCACCGCCCCGCACGCTCTCTCGCCGCCGCGCCTGACCTACGTCACGTCCTCGGGACGGGACGGCGCCCCGGCGGTCTCGCCGGACGGGCGCCTCTGCGCGTTCGCCTCCAGCCGCGACGGCGTGTCGCGAATCTGGCTCAAGCAGCTCGCCGATGGATCCGAGATCGCGCTCACCGAAGGCAACGACGTGGCGCCTCGCTTCGCTCCCGACTCGACGAGCGTCTTCTTCATCCGCCGGGAGGCTTCCGGTTCGGCCCTTTTTCGGGTTTCCGCCCTCGGCGGCTCCCCCCAGCGTCTGCTGGCCGATGCGATCGAGGCCGACGTCTCGGCCGACGGGACGCGCATCGCCTTCGTACGCACCCGCGTGTCGGAGACGGGACGAGTTCAGGAGCTCCGGGTGGCGGGGAGTGACGGCAGCGGGGAGCGCCTCGTCGATACGGGCCCCGATTACCAGATGCGCTCTCCTCGCTGGTCGCCTGACGGGACGTGGATCGCAACGGCGCGGGGACAGGTCAACGTCGGGTCACCCTGGTCTGTCGTCCTCGTCAACCCGGTCACAGCCGAGAAGCGCGTCCTCCCGGCTCCGGGCGGCCTCGGAGAGCTCTCGGACGTCGCCTGGCTGCGCGGCGGCCGCTCTCTCGTCTACGGCCGCCGGGACCAGGCCATCGTGCCGTCCAGCCCGGGCGCTTACTACCGGCAGGACGTGAGGACGGGCGCCCTGACGCCGATCGCGTACTGGCTCGGCGTCGGCCAGGGGCTCGACATCGCGAGTCCGGGACGCATGTTGGTGGAGTCCCTGTCGATTCCGACGAACCTCTTGGAGGTCCCGCTGGCGAGCGCCATGCCGCGAAGGTGGCTCACGCGGGGATCCCAGGTCAATTTCCAGCCGATCATTTCCGGAAACGGCGAAGCGCTCGCGTTCACGTCGAACCGGGAAGGAAACAGCGACATCTGGGAGCTGAACCGCCGATCGAGCGCCGTTCGTCGGCTGACGAGCCACCCCGCGAGCGATGCCGACGTTTTCCGAAGCCGGGACGGGAAGACCCTCCTCTGGTCGGCGACCCGCACGGGCCACTTCGAGATCTGGGGAGCAGGCGGCGACGGAAGCGCGCCGCACCGGATCTCCGACGACGGCGCGGACGCCGAGAATCCGTCACTTTCTCCGGATGGCTCCACGATCGTCTACGCCTCGTTCAACGAGAAAAAACGCGGCATCTGGACGATTCGCCCGGACGGCACGAGCGCGAACCTCCTGGCTCCGGGCCTCAACATCCTGCCCGAGATTTCGCCCAACGGAGCCTGGGTCTCCTTCGTGAGCCAGGGACCGACTCCGGACATCCGGGTCGTGCGGCTCGCGGAAGGGGCGCCCGTCTTCCGGATCCCGAACGTCCCGCCGGGGCGAGGCTTCATCACCGGCCGTCACCGGTGGCTGCCGGATGGCCGACGCATCGCCTTCCTCGGCGGCGACGGAGCCGGGACGTCGATCTACGTGCAGGACGTCGTGCCTGGAGTGGACACGTCGGCGACGCGGCGAAAGCTCGCCACGTTCGAGCCGGACGTCGAGCTTCACTCGTTCGGGCTCGCTTCGGACATGAGCTTCGCCGTCGTCGCCACGCGGCAGCCCACCTCGAACCTGCTGGAGATCGATGGCCTCCCGCCCGAAGTCGCGCCGGCCGCTTCCCGCCCACCCTGACGCGCAGCGAGGCGCCATGTCGCGAGAAGAAAGTGAATGGTGGGAGGTGCCGGGATCGAACCGGCGACCTGCTGCGTGTAAAGCAGACGCTCTGCCGCTGAGCTAACCTCCCGCGGACAGTTTACGACCCGAAAAGCCCGAAATCGCCGCCCCCGGAAGAAACCGGGCGGCCGCGTCATTCCTCCTCTGATCGGAAACAGCGCCGCGGTCCGTACTTCCTGCAAGGAGCCCCGATGGAGCGTTACAACCTCGTCGTGATCGGTGCCGGCTCGGGCGGCCTCGTCGTCGCGGCCGGCGGCGCGGGACTGGGCGCCCGCGTCGCACTGGCCGAAAAACACGCGCTCCCGTTCACCCCGGAAGGCGGCACGCCCGTCAGGGCCATGGGCGGTGACTGCCTGCAATACGGCTGCGTGCCCTCGAAGGCACTCCTCCGCGCGGCGAAGGCCGCCCACGCCGCGCGCGAGGCGGGCCGGTTCGCGATCCGGGGCGCCTCCGACCCCGGCCCGCAGGACCTCGGCGCCGTCATGGACTACGTCCACGGTGTCCAGGCCCACATCGCCCCGGCCGACTCCGTCGAGCGTTTCGAAGGCCTCGGCGTGAACGTTCTCCTCGGCGCGGGGAAGCTCAGGTCCGCCCACGAGGTCGAGGTGAACGGGACCACGGTCTGGGGGCGTCACGTGGTCGTCGCCACCGGCTCGCGCGCGAACATCCCGCCCATTCCCGGGCTCGAGGAGACGGGCTACCTCACGAACGAATCGGTCTGGCACGCCCGGAAGCTGCCCGGAAGCTTCCTCGTCATGGGCGGCGGGCCGATCGGCACGGAGATCGGGCAGGCGTTCGCCCGCCTCGGATCGAAGGTCACGATCGTGTCGTCCTCGCCGCACATCTGCCCCAAAGAGGACGCCGACGTCGCGGCGGTCCTCGTCAAGCAGCTGAAGGCCGAAGGCGTGACGATCCACGACGAGGCTTCCGCCACGAAGGTCGCGAAGCGGGATGGCCGGAAGGTCGTCACCGTCGAGCCGAAGAGCGGCGCGGAGTTCGAGGTCGAAGTCGACGAGATCCTCGTGGCGACGGGCCGCCGCCCGAACATCGAGGGCCTCAACCTCGAGGGGGCGGGCGTGGCGTTTTCGAAGCGCGGCATCGAGATCGACGCGAAGTGCCGCACGAACGTGCCGTCCGTCTGGGCGATCGGCGACGTCGCGGGCCCGTATCTCTTCACGCACTGGGCGGGCTACCAGGCCGGCGTCGTCCTCAGGAATACCCTTTCGCCCGTCGCCCTCGCCTCCTGCGACGTCTCGAACACGCCCTGGATCACGTACACCGACCCCGAGATATCGCACGTGGGCCTCGGTGAGGAGGAGGCGAAGCGGAAGGGCATTCCCCACCGCGTCTTCCGCGCCTCGTTCGGGCACAACGACCGGGCGATCTGCGACGGGACGTCCGAGGACAACTTCATGAAGGTGCTCGTCGACGCGAAGGGCCGGATTCTCGGCGCCACGATCGTGCATCCGCACGCGGGCGACCTCCTCGGCGAGATCGCCCTCGCGAAGAAGAACGGACTGCGTCTTTCGGCGCTCGGCTCGGTCATTCACGCCTACCCGTCGCTCTCCGAGATCCACGGCGCCGTGGCGCGGGAATACCTCCGGACGTCGCTCACGCCCGGACGCAAGAACATCCTCACGAAGCTCGCCGCTTTCCTGAGGAGATGACCATGGCGGACACGCCGGCCCCGATGTCCCCGACGCCTCCGAAAAAGTCTCCCGTCGTCCCGATTCTCATCGGGATCGCCGCGCTCGTCGCGCTCTTCTTCCTGTTTCGCGCCCTGCCCGTCAAGGAATGGCTCGTCTCGTTCCAGGGGTACGTGACGGGCCTCGGCTTCGCCGGTTACGTTCTGTACGCCATCGTCTACGCCGTCTGCTGCGTGCTCTTCGTGCCGGCGTCCGTCCTCACGCTCGGAGCGGGCGCGATCTACGGGCTCGGAACGGGGACGGCCGTCGTCCTCGTCGGCGCGACTCTCGGCGCGACGCTCTCGTTTCTCCTCGCCCGCACCGTCATGCGGAAACGCATCGAAGGAATGACCGGGGGCAACGCGAAGTTTCAGGCACTCGACCGCGCGATCGGCAAGGAGGGCGCGAAGATCGTCTTCCTCGTCCGCCTCGCGCCCGTCTTTCCCTTCACGTACATCAACTACGCGTTCGGCCTCACGGGCGTCCGCACGCTGCCCTACGTCGTGGCGTCGTTTTTCGGGATGATTCCGGGAACGTTCGCTTACGTCTACCTCGGTTCGGCGGCGGCGGGGGCGGCTTCGGGCGAGGCGGACTCGACGAAGATGATCGTCCAGATCGCGGGCGCCGCGGTGGCGCTCGTCGTCACGATCTTCGTCGCCCGGGTCGCCACGAAGGCGATCAAGAGCGCGGGCGTCGACGAGAGCTCCTCGCCGACGCCCTGACGCGAGAGAACGGCGTTCGCCTACTGGTGCGTGGCGGTGCCGAAGGATGCCTGCGAATAGGCGTCGCCGTTGTACTGCGCGTCGACCTTCAGCGGGCGGGCTGCCGGGGGCACGTTCGGCGACTCGGTCTTCGGGCTTTGACCGGTGGCGTTGTGGTACACGGCGCCGTTGACCTTGACGTCCACGCGCTGATCCAGGATCTTCTGTCCATCGCTCTTGCGGGTGACATGGATGATGAAGATCAGGAGCGCGGGCGAAGACCCGCCCTCGTTCGCCACGGTCGTGAACTCGACCTTCGTTTCCGTGATCCCCTTGACGACCAGGAGCTTCGACGCCGCCTCACCGGCGCGGTGCGTCGCGTCCCCCGTGAATTTCACGGTGACGTCGTAGTTTCCCTGAGCCATGTTCGGGAGCTTCCAGTTGAAGGTCGCCTTCCCGGTCCCGTCCGTGACGTCCGACCCGATCTGGTTCCCCGAGACGAAGAACCAGAGCTTCTTGCCCGGCACCGGGTTCTCGCCGCTCTTCATGGTGGCGTGGATGGCCCGAGTCTCGCCCGGGACCATTCCGAAGTTCGGCATCGTGATCTGGACGGCGGGCAGAAGCTTGGGCAGGTTCCCGGCCTGCGAGATCGTAAGGGCGTTCGAGCTCGGCCTCGGCTTGCTGTCGTCGGCGCCTGCGGTGAGGGCCACGGCCATGAGAACGGCTGCTGCGGGACGGCACATCGACATGAGAATCCTCCTCGAAGTCGGTTTCTGTTTCGTGTGGGGAAAGAGTACGCGGATCGAGGCCTACGGGGTCTTCGTGGGAGAAAGCTGAAGCGTGCCCGGGCCGACCTTGACCACGTTGCCGGAAGGTGAACCAGCGATCGTGACGTCCGTCTCGGGCGACGTGTTGTTCGCCGCTGTCGCCGTGATCCTGTACTTGCCCGCCGGGAGCCCCATCCCGACGGCGACCCAGCCGTACCCCGAGACCTGCTGCGCGTTCGCGGAGCCCTTGATCGGGGCCTGGCCGTAGCCCGTCGGGAACGTGCCCTTGTCGTAGTGGCCGGCGGGGTATTTCCCGCCCACGAAGTTCGGGCCGCACGACGTCGTAGGCGCGACCGGCTTGCAGGTCGCCCACACGTCGAGCGCCCCCGTCCAGTCCGACGTGCCGTAGTTCACGACGAAGATCCAGTTTCCGTCAGGCCACACCTTGAACGGCGTCTGAATGGCCAGCTTGCCGGCCTGCTGGGCAACGGTCGACGCCTGACTCGCGGACGGCCTTTTCTGATCCGAGGCGG